>CAZYUK010000297.1:0-1988 GCA_964650675.1 uncultured Candidatus Bathyarchaeia archaeon | reverse complement strand
CTTCCCTGTCCCGGGATCACCTACGAGGAGGACGTTTATGTCACCCCTGATCCGGACGTCGGGGAGCTCCTTGACGACGCCTCCAAACATCAGGTAGAGGACCGCCTCCTTTATCGACTCGTTGCCGTAGATGCTCGGCGCCACGGACTGGAGCAGCCTCCTGTGGACCCACGGGTCCTCGGCTATCTTCCTGATCGCCTCCTCGTCCTCGGGCGTCAGCTCCGCGAGCTCAAGGTCCCTGCCGCTTATCTCGATGTTGTTAGCCTCCAGGATGAGGTCGAATATCCTGAGCAGCCCGCCCCGGCCGAACCTCTGGACGAGCTCGATATAGCCCGTCAGGGTCACCCTGTCGCCCGGCCTCGCCATGTCGACGAGGTCATCCTTGAGGTCGATATTTAGGCTCCTCGGCAGCTGGCCTGGTGGCAGCTCCTCTGGCCTCTCCTGGATCATGATCCTCTGCGAGTCTATGAAGACCGACTCCTTGGGGATCAGCTTGAAGCCCGCCTTGTTCTTGCAGTCCACGTTCGAGCACTTCTGGGGGGCTACGAAGGTCTGCCCGTCCTGCTCGATGTAGATCGGCGAGTCGCAGACCGGGCACCTGAAGGCCGCCCTGACGACTAGGGGCGTTGCGGCAGAAGCCCTAACGATGATCCCGTGGACCATGACGAGCCTCCCTATGTGCTCGGACCCTATCTTCCTGAGCGGCGTGTCGGCGGGGAGATTCCTAAACCTGACGTAGATGTTCTTGACGCCCTCCGCATAGACGGGGTCCTTGAGCTTTAGCTTCGACCTGACGACCCCTGAGAAGGCCGGGATGAACCCCTCTGGGTCCCAGAGGATTGCGTTCGCGAACTCAAGGTCGAAGGTGTAGACGTCGTTGAAGTCGATGTATAGGGACCTCGACCCCTTGACGACCATCTCGGAGACCGCCTGATCGTATCTCAGGCTCCCCCTCTCGTCCCTGTAATCCTCGATGAACCTGGCGAACTGCTCGTCAGGCGTCGTCTGCCTCGTCAGCTACCTTTCCCCCATACCCCGCATTTCGGCGCGCCAACTGGAGATTATCCGCTGAACCTCCTCATAGAGCTGGGCCTCCTCCGGCTGGAGCCCCCTCGGTGGCTGGGGCGCCTCAGCGGATGCTAGCCGGATCATCTTGCCTATCCTGCTCTCGAGGATGTCCCTGTACCGGGCGAGCACCCTGTTGAACTGCTCCCTCCTCGCCGGGTCACTCGCCGCCTCCCTCGCCGAGGATGATAGGGAAATGTACGCCCTCAGGAAGAATCCCTCAGGCAGCGCCGCGGGTGGCCCTGTCGGGTTGAGCCTCTCCCTGAAGTGAGTCTGGGTCCACTCATCCGCGGTCAACCCCTCGTCGACGAGCTTGACCAGGCTCGCATCCACGAGTTCCCTCGCCGCCCAGAGGGGGAGGCTTATCTCCCTCCCCGCCTCGGACTCCTCGATGACCATGCCAGGGGTCTCGGTCCTCGGCATCCTCCTGATCGTTACAGCCCTGACGATCCTGTTCTCGTACTCCTCCGACCTCGACCCCGCCATCTTCAAACCTGTCGATAACCATATCGTCTGTGACATCAATTTAGGACTATTCTCAACTTTGGTGAGAGCAACTCCAACTCACTTCTTAAATTTCTCGGTTCCTTATGGGGTAGAGATGCCTGAAACTGGGGACTCGGCAAACGGCGTCGATACGTTGGCCAAGGTCGTCATTAAGCTAGAGGCTGATCGCGGAGTGATGTGCGCCGTCGAGGAGCGGATGAGGGAGTTTCAGGAAGTCAACCACGCCGACTCGGCAAAATGGTTCGAGGAGCTGACATACTGCCTACTCACGGCCTACTCGAGCGCCTCCATAGGGGAGAGGTGCGTAGACGCCCTCCGCGGCGGAAACGTATTGACGAAGGGCGGCATCGAGGACGTACGAGCCAATCTAAGGACTCAGGGGCACAGGTTCGCGGACAGGAGGGCCGGATACATAG
>CAZYUK010000296.1:0-1992 GCA_964650675.1 uncultured Candidatus Bathyarchaeia archaeon | reverse complement strand
CCTTGAACTCGTCCTCGACCCTCTGCCTCTGCTCCCTGCTCAGCGAGCCGTGGTGGACCTGGATGCCTTCGTCGAGCTTCCCCAGCTTGTACCCTAGGCTCTCCGCCTGCCCCCGGCCCTGGACGAAGATCAGGGTCGAGCCGTGGCCCTGGACGAGGCCCCTGATCCTCCTCAGCCTGGACGCCACCTGGGGCGAGGTGTTCAGCTCGTCCGAGAGGTCGAAGTCCTCCTCCTCGGGCTCGGGATACTCGACGCTGTAGTTGTAGGATTTGTCGACCTCGACCTCGACGATCCTCACGGGATGAGGACCCCCGATGAATGAGGCGACGACGTCGGGGTTGCCTACGGTCGCCGAGAGGCCTATCCTCTGGAACGGACGGCCTGTCACCTCCTCGAGGCGCTCGAGGCCGATCGTGAGCTGGGCGCCCCTCTTCGAGGCGGCGAGGTCGTGTATCTCGTCTATGATCACCCACCTGACCGCGGAGAGGTGGCCCCGCATAACCTTCGTCGGGAGGATGGCCTGAAGGGTCTCGGGCGTGGTTATGAGCATCGCCGGGGGCTTCACGGACTGCCTCCTCCGCTCCCTCTGGGCGGTGTCCCCGTGCCTGATCCGTATGTCGATGCCGAGTTGCTCCCCCCAGAACTTCATCCTCCTGTCGATGTCCCTGTTGAGCGCCCTGAGGGGGGTTATGTAGATTATCGAGATGCCCCCCCGCCTCTCCGACCTCAGGTAGGAGTCGAAGACGGGGAGAAGCGCCGCCTCCGTCTTCCCACTGGCAGTCGGCGCCACGAGGAGCACGTTCTCGCCGGCGACTATCGCGTCGAAGACCCTCTCCTGAGGCGGCGTAGGCTCCGCTATCCCGAGACACCTCAGCCCATCCTGTATCCGGGGGTGGAGCCTCTGGAAGACGGTCGACATCCAGGAACCTCTAACGTCATCGGAGATTAAAACCTAACACACTCTGAGGTTTATATACCGATGATCAGATAGGCTGCTGGAACCGCCTGCCCGTCAGGACCGCGACGTATTTCCGGTCCTTCTCATGCTTCTTCTCCTTCGCGTGCTGAACGATGGCGGCCAGCGAAGCGCATGAGGCCGGCAGGACGAGTAGCCCCTCCTCCCGAGCAAGGAGGTCAGAGTATCTCAGCAGCTCCTCGTCCGGCACGTAAGTGGCCCAGCCACCGCTCTCCCAAAGGGCGTCGAGGGCCTCCTGACCGTCTAGGCTTATCCAGCTGACCAAAGGCTCGTTGTGGTCGGTCTCGACGATCTCCTTAGGCTCAAGGTTGACGATGGTCCTCGACCTCTCCCTGATGCACTTCACGACGGGATTCCCCCCGGTCGTGCTGCCCCCCAGGAGTATCGGAAGGTTCCCTATCCTGTCCTCCTCGAGGAGGTCCCTGAAGCCCCTGTGTATGCCTGCGATGGTAGTGCCGTTGCCGATGGGCACGGCCACGTAATCTGGGGCGCAGCCTAGCCGCTGAAAGATCTCGTACGAGATAGTCGCGTAAGCCTCCATCGAGGCGGACTTGTTGGGCTCGTAGCCGGGGTTGGCGTTGAACCAGCCCCTCTCCCCGGCCTCCCTCGCAGAGTACATGACGGCGTCCTCGTATGTCCCGGGTACCCTGTGGATCAGGCCGCCCCTCTTCTCCATCTCGACTATCCGCGGCGTGTGGTAGCTCTCCGGGATGTAGACGTGGGGCACCATGTCGAATATGCGAGACATGTAGACGAAGGAGGCGCCGAAGTTGCCGCACGAGGCGATGGCGAATGATTCGAAGCCTTCCTCCCTCGCCACCCTCAGGCAGGCGTATGCGGCGCGGTCCTTCATCGTCCCGGTCGGGTTCCCGCCCTCAAATTTAATGTAAATATTGTTAAGATTAAGCAATTTTTCGATATTACGCGAACGTGTGAAGATTGTGTCACCGATCCCATGCTGGATTAATTCTTCTTGTAACATAGTTATCAAGATCTGATAATTTCCAAACAGTAAG
>CAZYUK010000295.1:0-1998 GCA_964650675.1 uncultured Candidatus Bathyarchaeia archaeon | reverse complement strand
AAGCAGGTTCACCGAGATGATCTTAGGGTAGCCCCCTGATATGTGTTGCACATCCGTTAACCTTAAACCACCGAGCAGAGAGTGCGATTTCCCCCTTCCCCGGACAGGCGGCTCATGAGCACACCTTAAACCATCACGCCGCCGATTGAACTCATGTGGACTGATTGGCGGAGACCGGCACGATCCGTTTCATCGGCTTCGTCGATAAGGCCGAGGGAGAGCTCTCGACCATTCGGCTCAAACCTGAGTATGCCCCGGGCCTCCTGGGTATCGATGAGTACTCCCACCTGATCATCCTCTACTGGTTCCACGGGAGGGACAACGAGGCTCACCGTTCCACCCTCTACGTGACCCCGAGGAGGCACGGCGTCAGCGTGCTCAAGGGGGTCTTCGCGTGCAGGAGTCCCTCCAGGCCGAACCCGATAGGCCTCACGGTAGTCGAGCTACTCGGCGTGGAGGGAAATGTCCTCAGCGTGAGGGGCCTAGACGCCCTCCAAGGCTCCCCGATAATAGACATAAAGCCATACTCCCCCCACAGCGACCTTCACCCTGAGGCTAGGGCGCCGGACTGGGCAGGTTAAAACCAGCACGGGTATAAGTGATTCTAGATCACGCCCTCTCTCCTCAGCCCCTTGACATCATCCTCCGTTAGGCCGAGAAGCTGTGAGTATACCTCGACATTGTGCTGGCCCAGGGTCGGCGAGGGTGTCGAGAGGTCGCCCGTACCGGAGAACTTAATCGGGAAGCCCGGTTCGATGTGCTCGCCCCTGAGTGGGTCCTTGACCCTCACGAACATGCCCCTGGCGGCGGCCTGCTCGTTAGCCTGAGCCTCGTCGAGGTCGTTTATCTCGGCGACGGGGATACCCCTCTTAACCAGTATATCGACGACCTCGGCCACAGTCCTCGCCGAGACCCATGCGCCGATGTTCTCCCTCGTCAACTCCTCGACGCCGATGAGCTCCCTGAACCAGTCCGTTATCCTGCCCGCCGGGACGCTGAACATGACGTAGTCGTCGCTCGCCCTGTAGAGGCCGTGGACCGCCGGGCCAGCGTCCTCTATCGCCTTCTCGAAGGTGACGCCCGCCAGGTTCCAGAAGCTGAAGCTCTGCTGCACGGCGAGCATGGAGTCGAGCTGCGCTATGTCTATCCTCGCCCCGCAGCCGGTCCGCTGCCTCTGGTAGAGAGCGGAGAGGATGCCTATGAGGGCGGTGAAGCCTGGGATTGTGTCCGCGATGGCCTCGGGGCCCACGTAGGGTGGGCCCCCTGGGTCGACTGCCTGCTTCAACAGCCACATGTAGCCGCTGGATGCCTGGGCTATGGGGTCGAAGCTGCGCCGATCCCTCCAGGGACCCGTGTGGCCGAAGCCAGAGATGGAGGCGTACACCACCAACGGGTTCAGCTCCCTCAGCCGGTCCCAGCCGAGGCCGAGTTCATCCATCGTGCCAGGCGAGAAGTTCTCCACGACGACGTCCGATCTCCCGACCAGCTCCTCGAACATCGCCTTCCCCCGGGGATTCTTCAGGTCTAGTGTGACCCCCTTCTTACACCTGTCCAGGAAGGCGAAGTAGGGGCTGGCGCCCTTGACGAGAGGCGGGAAGAACCTGGTCATCTCGCCCCAGGGCGGCTCGATCTTGATGACCTCGGCGCCGAGCCCGGCCATGTAGAGGGTGCATATCGGGCCGGCGTGGGCGTGTGTGAGATCGAGGACCCTGACTCCTTCGAGAGGTTTAGAGGTTTTCAACTCATTAAGCACAGTGATTTTCAGGTAAATAATATCTCGGCTCGGAAGAGGCTCCACAGAGCAAATTGTGGAGTCGGGAGGTGCTGCTCGTCATCGGACCAATTATTAAATAGCCATGCCCCATTCAACCATGAGGTATGACCTGATGGTTAAGAGCACCATTTCGCTCATCAAGGCGGATATCGGAAGCGTCGCGGGGCACATCATAGTCCCCAAGCCCCTCTTCGACATAGCGAACAAGAGGCTGAAGGAGGCGA
>CAZYUK010000294.1:0-2008 GCA_964650675.1 uncultured Candidatus Bathyarchaeia archaeon | reverse complement strand
GCCTCATTCAGCACAGGATCGACCTCGACGACCCCGTCATCCACGCCTCCCTGAACGTCGTATTCGTGTTCGGCGCTTTCCTCTTGGTGGTTGGAGTCGACCGGATTAATGGCGGCCTCCTGGCGCAGTCTTACCTCTTGGCGATAACGGTCTACTGGATCATAGCCAGGATCGTCCTGTCTGAGGCGGACCACGTGTCTATCTGTGGACGCTGCGGACAGGAGGGCTGTCCTTACTCCTTCGCCGCCTGATACTATGCCTCGTTTTAGGTCGGTGGAGCAACATTTCTATAAGGGTTGCAGCGATCTTCAACCAGTGAATCGAGATGGTCTACTGCACTAAGTGTGGCGCTGAGAACGCCAACGACGCTGAGAACTGCAAGAGCTGCGGTGCCCCACTACATCCTCCGCCGTACCGCGAGTACAGGTACAGGAGACGTAGCGAGGAAGACGTCTGCTTCGGAGGCCGAGGCGGCGCGACTTGGGGGATAATCATAGGCCTCTTCATCCTAATCATAGGAGTTTCCTCCCTCCTAGGCGATGCTTATGCGTGGCTCGCCTGGGACAAGCTATGGCCCCTCTTCATCATCCTCGTGGCGCTGATGATCATCGTTAACTCCGTCATGAGGCGATGGTGACGCAGCCTACACTCTACCTATTTTTCTGAACCCTGGTACTCGTGTTTGAGTCAATAGGCTGAAAGATCAGGTCGGGGCCTCAAGAGAGCGATCGCAAAATCTTGTGGATGCCATCCATTTTAGCGGCTAGGTCAGGGACGAAGGCCCTGTAGAAGTCCACTTGGCTTGCCAGGTCGCCCGCCATCTTGTTTGCTTCGCTGAACTTCCCGTTTGCGACGAGGCTCCTCAGCCTGTCGAGGGCGTCGATGGCATCCACCGCCATCTGGCCGTAGGACCTGTAGCCATCGAGCAGGCTTTTTAATTCGTCTATGAGCTTAATGACCTCGTTGGCGCTCATTGCGATCGAGGTAAAGTCATTCCTTTCTGATAATAGGCTTTCCTCGATAAGAGATGTGGGAGAGGGAGGCGATGTGCTATTCTTTGAGCTCGACGACCATCCAGGCCTCTACGGCTATCCAGCCGGGGTGGTGGGCAGGCAGTGCAGCCCTCGCCGGTTTACCCTCAGGGTCGCCGAAGAGCTGGACTAGGAGGTCAGTGAAGCCGTTGAGCACCTTCGGCTGATCCATGAAGCCCTTGGCGCTGTTGATGAAGCCTATGACCTGCAGGACCTGCTTTATCCTGTCCAGGCTTCCGAGCTGCTTCTTGAGCTGGGCGAGGCAATTGAGGCAAACCTCCTGGGCGGCCTTGTAGCCCTCCTCTATCGTTAGGTCTTTACCGACCATGCCCCTCTTCGTAGTTTCAAAGGGGCCTTGGCCACAGCTGAACGCTATATTGCCCGCCCACTTGGCCCCCACATAAACGCCCTTGGGCGCCGGCGGGGGCGGTAGCTTCAATCCGAGCTTCTCGAGCTTCTCTTCTACTAACATGGCTTTCATGGAGGCGTGTTGGGCTTTAACCGTTGCTGGTTTCGTCGCTCAAAGGTAGGGGCAGTAGCTCCTCTCGTTCTGGCGAATCGCCCAAATCGCCTTCTCGGTCAGTGAGACGCCTCTGTCATCGACGGCGACGAGGTCCTTTCCTTTGAGGTATGTGAGGTTCGCCTCCAGCCGGTGGATGTCGACGCCGATGGCTTCGCTCAGGTCGTGTATGCTGATCGGATCGGGCGGCTCCATCCTCTTCGTCCCCGGGTAGAGCGCCTGGAGGACGATGCGGCGGACCTCGTCGTCTTGGATACTCATGTCAGAGGCTCCGCTTCCGCCGGTTAAATGGTTTCGCCGCTGACACCGCATCTTTATAACACCTCCGTCGACCTTTCTGTCATGGCTCCAAGCTTATTTAAGAAGGGCCTAGGCTTCGTCGGGAAGCAGCAGAACGCCTTCAAGGTGAACATGGCGAAGAACGTTGTCCAGAACTTCTCCCTCGGATTGACCCAGC
>CAZYUK010000293.1:0-2014 GCA_964650675.1 uncultured Candidatus Bathyarchaeia archaeon | reverse complement strand
CCCAGATACAATACGCCTGGAGAACGCCGACCCTCGGCATGGCGCAGCAGATCTACGACGTGCTTTGGAACAACGCAAGGCACGTCGCGGAGATAACCTTCTGCAAAGTCTCGCCGAGGTGGGTGACCAAGACCCGCGTCGGCCTCCCGAACACCGCGATGACCGACATCACGTGGAGGAACTACGAGATCGTAGGGCCGCCCAGGTACGGCGAGGAGGCGAGGAGGATCGGGAGGGAGATCCAAAAGAACTTAGGTCTAGAGCTTATGGACGATCCCTTCACAGAGGCATGCCAGAAGCTGACCACCCCGCAGGAGTACGAGGCGGAGCAGAGAAAGGCGCTGGAGCCCTGGCAGATGCACTTCGGCGCCGACGACTACGTCGACTACACGTGGCACAGCCCAAGCATCAGGCTATACTCGGCGAAGGCGATCCTCAGGCCGCCGAAGCCTGGATACACATATCCGAGCTGGGCCTCCCTCGCCATGGGCGGGATAAGGAGCACGATAGATCCGAGTATATATATCGGCGGCAAGGTGATAGCTGCTACTTTCGTCGACCTGCTGACGAGGCCTGATGACCTGGCGAAGGCACAGGCAGAGTTCAGGGAAAGGACCGGCGGTGGGATAGGTGGCTCCAAATGGGTCGCTCCGCTGCTGCCGAAGGACTTCGAGGCTCCCGTTGACCTCAGGTGGCCGGAGTACGTCACCACGACACGTGGCGAGGAATGGTGGATACCTACGCCGAGGAAGACGTAGCCTCCTCGACTCCCAACTTTTTTAGTCGCCGAAACCCCTTCTAACTTGAACCAATTTTGTCCCATGAGGAGATGGTACCTCTTTCCGAGGTGGAGAACGAGGTGAAGGTGGTCACGCAGCGCCTCGCCCTACTACACCTGGCTTTCTGCAAGACGCTCGTCGAGGAGTACGGGTGGTGGAGGGGGAAGGAGCTGATCCTGAAGTCCATCAAGCGTTACGGCGAATACGTCGCCGATAGGACAAGGAGGGGGCACCAGTCGCTTCCGAGGTACGGCTTCTGGGAGCGCCGTGAGGGTAGGCCCCAGCTCTGCGAGCTCGGCAAGATCATGTTGGAGATGGCCGAGCCCGAGCTCGGCAGCCTCTACTGCCTCATAGACCCTGCGAAGATGATGGCGGCGGATCCTTCGAAGAAGATGATCCACACCAAGTGCATGATCCTGGGAGACGATGAGTGCAACTTCGAGACCGTCCCCACTTCTGAGGAGGAGAGGGAGGACTTCGCAGAAGACAAGGACTGGAGTCAGATCGACCCGATCATAGGCAACTATGTAAAGAAGAGGCTGGGCTAGTAGGTCCGGTAGTTAGTGACGGCGGCTATTCCACCGAAGCCCCTAGAGAGCATTTCGCCCTCCTCCGTGTTGCCCGTGATGAGCTCCATCTTCGCCTTTGACGCGTCGGCCATCTTAGCAAGCGCCTCTATCAGGTCATCCTTCTCGATGACCTCTAGGTTTCCGCCACCGCACTTGACGCACCTCTGCCCGCTGAGGCTCGCCTCGAATTCTTCGACCTTGTCCGAGTCGACGACCCTGTTCTCGACGTGGCTGCAGTCCTTGCACCTGAGCCTGATGAGCGTCCTGCGGATGTCCTCTGAGACCAGGAGGAGTTGGACGTTCATCCCCTTCAGCGCCTGCATAACCTCCTGCTCGCCGTAGGTGGCGAGGTGATCGTCCACGCCGAGGTGCCTCATGAACTCCTGGACGAGTCGCCTCTCCTCGAACCACCTGACATCCTTCAGGATGTCCCTGCTCCTGCTCACCATCTCCTTGATCCCCTCGGGGCCGGTGTAGCCTGTGTCGACTGTGGATAGGACCTTGTCCCTCATCTCGTAGTGAAGGTAGTTTCCCTTCAGGAAGTCCTCCTTAGTGGGTCCCGGTCCGCCCACTATGATCCCCTTCAGCCCGGGGATAGACCTGAATATCTCCGTGACGTATACGCCGACCCTGACGAACCACTCGTTCATGTACATGTCCCTGAGG
>CAZYUK010000292.1:0-2034 GCA_964650675.1 uncultured Candidatus Bathyarchaeia archaeon | reverse complement strand
CCCAGGAGCTCGACGGTGTCTAGTATCGGGTCACCGAAGACCACCAGGACCATGTCCGCCTCGCCGCTCTCCAACACAACTTTCAGGGCGTCCCTGTACATCCTGGGCTCGGTGAGAGCGTTTCCCGTCAGGTCTAACGGGTTCCTCAATATACAGAAATCAGGTAGAACGGCCTTGAGCCGATCCACGGTGTCTCTGGAAAGCGTGCTCAGGGTCAACCCTGCCTTCTCTGAGGCGTCTGAGGACAGGATGCCCGCGCCCCCTGAGCTCGTCACCACAAGCAGGTTAGGGCCCCTCGGCACAGGCAACATCGAGAAAGCCTTCGCGGCGTCGAGGAGCTCCTCCAAGCTCCCGACGCAGAAGCCTCCGCTCTGGGAGACGGCTGCCTCGAAGACTTCGCCGCTGCCGGCCAGTGAGCCCGTGTGGGCCAGGACCGCCTTTCTGCCTGCCTCCGTCTTGCCGCCCTTCAATATGAGGACTGGTTTAGTTGCGGAGGCGTCTCTGATGGCCACCATCAACTTTCTGCCCTCGTCTGTTCCCTCTGTGTAGACCGCAATGACGCGTGTGCCCTCGTCTCTGCCTAACCAAGAGATCAGATCAGCCTCGTCGACGTCTGACTTGTTACCGAGGGCGACGGACTTGCTGTAGCCGATGTGATTATCGACGAGGAAGGATGGGACCTCGAGGGCGATGGACCCGCTCTGCGAGATCACGGCGACGTCGCCCACCTGCGATATCAGAGGCCACGTCGCGCAGAACCCTAAGACCGGGTTGCTGACGCCCTGACAGTTGGGGCCGACGATTCTGATTCCTCCTCTGGCCGCCGTCACCAGAACCAGCTTCTCCAGCTCGGCGCCCTCGGGGCCAACGTCCTTGAAGCCGCTTGAGATTATCACTGCGCCCTTGACTCCCTTCTGGACACACTCCTCCATGACCCCAGGCACGAACCGGGAGGGAACCACCACCACCACGGTGTCCACGTCTCCGGGGGCGTCTAGGACGCTGGGGTACGCCTCCAGCCCCAGGATCTCTCCTCCGCGGGGGTTGACCGGGTAGACTGCGCCGGAGAACCCGGCTTCAACGATGTTCTTGAGTATTTTGTTCCCTATCTTGTCGGGGCTGGCCGAGGCACCTATGACGGCCACCGAGGAGGGGTTGAGCACCGCGTCCAGGTCGTCAGCGGGCTCCATAGACACATCCGAGACGCCTTCATCCCCGAGAATGATCCTGGCGTCGACGATCTTCGCCGCGTCCCCGTAGACCATGACGGGGTTGAGGTCTATCGCCGCGATGCCCGGGTTCTCAAGCATCAGCCTAGATGTTTTAACGATCATATCCGCCAGGACAGCCTTGTCCACCACGGGCATCCCCCGTACTCCTTCGAGGACACCATGAGACTTTATCTCGCCCATCATCTTGATGGCCTCGTCGAGGCTGAGGGGTGCCACCCTGAAGGAGACGTCTTTGATTATCTCGGTCAGTATCCCGCCGACGCCGAACATGACCGTGGGGCCAAACTGGGCGTCTCTGGTGGCTCCGACTATCACCTCGACTGACGGCGACGCCATCTCCTCCACCAGGACGCCGTGTATCTCGGCCTCCGGGACCTTCTCTTTGACATGGTCGATGATCATGTCGTAGCTTGCACCTAGTTCATCATCGTCGCCGATGTCGAGGACCACGCCGCCGGCGTCAGACTTGTGGAGCACTTGAGGTGACACGATCTTCAACGCAACGGGGAACCCGATCTCATGTGCAGCCTCGATTGCCCCCTCCCGATCCTTCACGACGCGGTATCTTGTTGTGGGGAGCCCCACAAGGGAAAGCAGGTCCTTGGCCTCGTGCTCATACAGAACCTTCCGCTTATCTTCCATAACTTTATTGATAATATTATTCACGTGAATCACCTACTAGACCCATACGCGTATATGAGCTATTACTCCATTCATAGTTAATATTCTCCATACTCGTAATTGTACTCCCTATTAATCTGTAAAATAACATTTTTCCATCTTTTACTGTCATGTACACATT
>CAZYUK010000291.1:0-2034 GCA_964650675.1 uncultured Candidatus Bathyarchaeia archaeon | reverse complement strand
ATACGATATCGTCGTAGGCTCAAAGAGGCTTGAATCCGGACTCGACGGCCGCCCCCTGAGCAGGAGGCTCGCCAGCAGGGCGTTTCACGGCCTCGTCAGGGGCCTCAGCGGCACCCCCCTCTCCGATACAACGTGCGTCAAGGCCTACAGGGGCAGCCGGATGAAGGGCCTCCTCGACATCGTACCCTCAGGCAGCAGGGTATTCGAGACCGAGCTCCTGTTGGAGGCCGAGAGGAAGGGGCTGAGGATCAAGGAGGTGCCCGTGAGGGTCGTGGAGCGGAGGAGGAGCAGACAGCCACTCGGCGTCAAGGTGAGGTCGAAGCTTGAGGACCTCTTAAGCTTCAAGCTCGATGTGCTTGCGATAGCCATCGGCGTGCCGACCTTCTTCGCCGGCGTCATCTGGCTGATCATCCTAGCAGTTTCAAAGCTGGTCTCCTCGGAGGCTGGTTTTCTCAACCCTTACAGCTTCCTCGCATCGATGCTTCTCGTCATCTCGGGCTTCCAGATGGTCTTCTTCGGCCTCCTGGCGAACCTGATACTCCAGATGAGGAGGGAGATGGGGAAGATGGCGCAGTCAGGCTAGTGGTGCGTCGTCCTCGAAGGTTTTAATTTGTTTCGAAGAGCAGCTAGGATCAACCGGTGATTGTTTGGCAAAGAATGTTTGGATCGCGAGGGACTACGCGGCATGCTCAGGATGCAAGCGATGCGAGCTGGCCTGCAGCCTCCACCACGAGGGGTGGATGTGGCCCGAGGCATCCAGAGTCAGGGTCTTCATGCCCTTCCCAGGATGCGAGGTGCCCCACCTATGCTCCCAGTGCAAGGACTACCCCTGCGTCGCATCATGCCCCGTCCAAGCCCTCTCCATAGACGAGGAGACGAAGGCAGTCATCGTGGACACGGAGAAGTGTATCAGCTGCAGCAAGTGCATAAGGGCCTGCCCAGGCCAGGTGCCGATACTGCATCCTGGCGATAATAAGGCGAGGATATGCGACCTCTGCGACGGTGACCCTGAGTGCGTGAAGGTCTGCAAGGAGGCTGGATACAACGCCCTCATGCTCGTGGAGGAGGAGCCAAGCGTGCATAGGAAGCTGTTCAGTAGGAACCCGATAGAGGTGGCGAAGGATCTGGCAGTCCTGTTCTTCGGCGAAAAGGGGGAGGAGGTCATCTAGATGCCTGGCGGCTATGCGGGCAAGTTCCTCGACGTAGACCTAACCAAGGAGAAGGTCGAAGACACCACATTCGACGACGAGACCCTCGAAGCCTACTTCGGCGGACGCGGCCTCGCCGCGAAGATCCTCTGGGACAGGATAGGAAAGAGGTGGAGGAAGATCGACGGCCTCGATCCCGAGAACATCTTCCTAGCCCTGACAGGCCCGATGACGGCCATCTACCCCGGTGCCAGAATCATGTGCTCTGGAAAGAGCCCCCTGAGCAACGGCACAGTCGGCTCGACGGCGTCCACCGAGTTCGCGTCGGAGCTCAAGATGGCCGGCTACGATGGGGTGATCGTAACCGGGAAGGCTGACAAGCCCGTCTATATCCTGGTGACAGACGAGGGCGGCGAGATCAGGGACGCCTCCCACCTCTGGGGGAAGGTCGGCGAGGAGACCATCAAGTTCCTGAACAGGGAGGTCACAGGGGAGCTCACCCGGAGGAAGCCGAACATCGGCCTCTGGAAGGAGCCCGGAATCATCTACATCGGCCCGGCGGGCGAGAACATGGTCAGGAACGCAGCCGTCATGAGCAAGATATGCCACGCCTGCGGCTACGGCGGATACGGCGCAGTGATGGGGAGCAAGAACCTTAAGGCGGTCGTCGCGAAGGGGCGGGGGAAGATCCCCGCCGTCGACGCGCCGGAGTCTGTGAAGCTGCTACTGAAGAAGACGCATGAGCACCTGATGAGCCGGACGCAGTTCCGCCGCTTCGGAACAGGCTACGGCGGCTACAGTGTCGGCTTCGATACCAGCTCCGAGCCGGTTCGCAACTGGCAGGAGGAGTGGCACGACGAGAAGAGCCTGGGCGGCCCCAACTTCG
>CAZYUK010000290.1:0-2035 GCA_964650675.1 uncultured Candidatus Bathyarchaeia archaeon | reverse complement strand
CGTCCGTCAGGAAATGGGTGTCAGATTTAATTTCACAAATAGCTTGAGTGAGCTCTGAATACTTCAATAATTATAGCTATCTCCTTAGCATATCATGAGCTGCTTCAAGGCTCTCAATTTACTTCTCAAATTATGGCTCTTTCCTTCCTCGCTTTACTGGGTGTAAGCCGCCTGGGTCAGGTAGTTGAAGAGCTTCTCTGTCGTTAGAATGTCCTCGGTTACGTGTTCGATTATCTCAGCGTAATTGCCCGCCTCACAATGTGTGATTATCTCTGAGCTGGGGCAGGTGGTTGATTGGATACCTAGGCGCTGGACGCAGTCGCGGAGGCCGAGGCCACCATAACTAAGCTCGCTGAGGTGGCGAGGGCAGGGAAGAACATAGCCATCAACGAGAGCATCGAGGCCACGACAGTCAACCTCACCCCCGACATGGAGGGCCTCAACGGTCTCCTCGACAAGCTCGAGGAAGCGATCATCGCCGACTTCGGGACCCCACGCTTCCTCTTGGGGCGGCCTATGTTCATCTCCGGGGATCGTCGACACCGATGAACAGGGCGTCTGTAATCAACTTCCTTAATATGATGGTCGATGAGGGTTTCCTCAAGTACAGGGAGGCCACCGCGAAGGGGGATGGGAAGCGAATCTACAGGCCCAGCCCCGAGGCTCAAGACGAGGAGACGTTCAGGAGGGTCCTGGCGGACAGGATCATAGAAAAGACACGAACGGAATTAGCAGGAGACGCTCGTGAGGCGTGACGTTTGATTATTTTTCTCCGAAAGAATCAATTGCTTTGAGCAGAGGCTGATTCACACACAATATTTCTTTACCTCACAATACCGGCATTTCTCCGGAGAGACAGGTCTCGGCGGCGACTCACTATCCAGCATCTTCTCGATGATCTTAACATCGCGTTTTATCGACTCTTTATCCTCATGTGATATGTCAATTGAATGAATTTTTTTCTGTTGAGAGAAATAGATCAAACCCCTCTTAACGGGTTTCTTCCCCCATTCCTCGAGTAGAAGAGCGTACGCGCAGAGCTGCTTCAGGTACTGGCGCTGAGGAACCGTGGAATCCGTGTATTTTGTATCGACTGGAATCAGCTCCCCGTTTCTTAGGCTGATCACCACGTCGAGCTTACCGCGAAGCCTGAGAGTCAACGACTCTATTTGGAGGTCCTGAATGGTCTCAGCCACCTCATCCTTATCGAAGCCGTAGAGGTCCACCCTCTCCATCATCCTCCTCTTCTCCCGTTCATGGACCTCGTCGCCGTACTCCATCTTCCGCCTCACGCCGGCCGGCACATCCATCACCCTGAGGAAGTAGACCTTCCTGGGGCAGTAGTGGTACTGGACGATGTCGGCGACGGTGACGCTCTCACCAGCGTAGGTAGAACCCCTCATAGTCTGTCTGTTCTCCTCTGAGATATCCTGCCAGGTTTCTCGCCTGGAAGAGTATCATGTCAGCCCACTTCCTTGACTCGTCTCGGTACCGGACCTGCTCCTCGAAGCGCTCAAGCACCGTCTTGAGGAGGTGTTTCCGGGTCCGGTCCCCCATGCGGCAGGCGCCCTCCTCCACGGCGAAGTCGTCCGGCGACACCTCACGCCGGGTTACGAGGGCGAAGACGGTCTTATCTATGAGCTGTTGGCGGAACTCCTCCATCAGGTCTAGGACCATGCTCGGGCGGCCGGGGCGGTCGACGTGGAGGAAGCCCCCGTAGGGGTCGAGGCCGGCATAGTGGACCGCTCGCCAGACCTCGGCCTCGAGGAGAGCGTAACCGTAGTTGAGGAGGGCGTTTACGGGGTCCTGTGCGTATCTTCCGGAGCGGATGTCGAATTCGTATTCGGAGGGTATTATCGAGGATACCGCCTCCCAGTAATGCGCCGAGGATATTCCCTCAATACCCATGATGGTGCCGCGGAGGGAGTCGACGGGCTCTTCAGGTAGCTCGTCTATCCGCTGCGCCTGCGTCTGCACGGCGTCTCGTTTCTCGGTGAGCCTGTCAGCGACCTCGGGCGAGGTCTCCTTCCTGCTC
>CAZYUK010000289.1:0-2043 GCA_964650675.1 uncultured Candidatus Bathyarchaeia archaeon | reverse complement strand
AGGGCGTTGCCGGGGATGCCGAGGGATCGGACCTGTGGCTGCGGTGAGGCGCTCAAATACGCCCTCCTCTAGGCAGGAAAGATGTTCGAATCCTCATGATGTTTAACCGTTCGGGACGGGTATCTTGGCGTCCGTGGTTATATTTAGTCCGAGCTGCTTTAGCGGGATCTCATCTCCAACATCCATGATGTGAGTCGTGTGCATCTCGCAGTTCCTCAGACGACTGAGGATGTTCATGCACCTGAGGGCGTTCTTGTCGTTCACGGAGCTGGCTGCGAGGGCGTCGAGTACCTCCTTGACGTCCAGGCTCAGGCCGGTCAGCCCCATCCTGTTCTTGAGAAGCATCAGGCTCTCTATCACCGGCCTGGCGATGACCTTGGTCTCGTCCGGCAGCCTCGTGAGGGTCTTCGCCGCGTTCAGCAGCGCCGCGGACTCCGCGTGAAGCAGGGGCGAGTTCTTGCCGGTGATTATGATGGACTTGCCCCCCCTGCTGAAGATCTCGATGGCGGCGCCGCAGAAGATGCCCCTGTCTCCCTTCCCTTCGTCTCGCCTCCTCCTCGCTTCCTGCGCCGCCTCCCTCGCCGGCTCGACGACCGAGCGGTCGTCGGGCCTCATCTTCACCTTGGCCATTATGTCGTCCATCCTCTCAAGCGTCCTGTGAGGCGTCTCCCCCTCTATGAACTCCCTGTTGTACCTGAAGTAGCGGCGGACGATCTCCTGCCTGCTCGCCTCCCTGACGACGGCGTCGTCTACGATCCCCTCCTTCGCCATGTTGACCCCCATGTCCGTTGGCGACCTGTACCTCGCGAGCGGGTCGTCCGGGCCGACCATCTTCTCTATGATCTTCCTGAGGATGGCGAAGTTCTCGACGTCGCGGTTGTAGTTGATGGCCGTGACGCCGTATGCAGCCAGGTGAAACGGGTCGACGACGTTGTAGTCCCCGATGTCGGCCGTCGCCGCCTCGTATGCGACGTTAACGGGGTGGTTGAGCTCGAGGTTCCATATGGGGAATGTCTCGAACTTGGCGAATCCTGAGCTTATCCCCCTCCTCCTGTCCTGGAAGACCTGGCTCATGCAGAAGCTCATCTTGCCGCTGCCGGGCCCGGGGGCGGTCACGATCACTATCTTCTTCTTAGTCTCCACGTACTCGGGCCTTCCGTAGCCCTCGTCGCTGACCACGAGGTCGAGGTTGGTGAGGTAGTTCTCTATCTCATAGTGGAGGTAGACCCTTATGCCCCTGTTCTCGAGCTTCTGCTTGAACTTCCTGGCCGATAGTTCGCCGCTGTACCTCGTTATGACGACGGCCGAGACGTCGACCCCCTGGTCACGGAGGTCGTTTATGTCCTTGAGTATCTGGTCCTCGTAGGCGAGGCCGAAGTCGCTCCTGATCTTCCTGCCCTCTATGTCCTTTGCGCTGATGCAGTGGACCATCTCGGTTCCCTCGCCGAGCTTCTTGAGCATCTGCATCTTGGTGTCGAGGGCGAAGCCCGGGAGGACGCGCGAGGCGTGATGGTCGAACCTGAGTTTGCCCCCGAACTCCAGGTAGAGCTTGTCGAAGAGGCTGACGCGCTCGAGGATCTTCGCCACTTGGAACTTCAGGTACCTTTTAGTGTCGAATCCGGTCTCCCTAATCATCGAGACACCTCGATGAGAGGGCGTTCGATCGTTGTTTTTGGGTTGAGAGAATCTTGATCGGCTGTGCCTGAGGTGGCGTCCCTCTGCATATTGGACACTAGCTGCTGGTGGGATATGATTCTTGCTAAACTGTCGAGGCGATGATTGGCTCCGCCGTCATCTCGGGCGGCTTATCGACGCCCATCAGGAGGAGTATCGTGGGGGCGACGCTGCTCAGGCCGAGGCCGGCGCCGAGTTTAGCCCTCCTCAGTTGGGGCTCCCCGCTTATCAGGATGAAGGGGACTGGGTTGAAGCCGTGGCTCGGGTTAGGCTCACCATCGGGATAGAACATGGTCTCTATGTTGCCGTGGTCCCCCGTGACGAGCACCGTGTATCCGGTTGACAGTCCGTTCTCGACCACCTCCCCCA
>CAZYUK010000288.1:0-2057 GCA_964650675.1 uncultured Candidatus Bathyarchaeia archaeon | reverse complement strand
GGGGTACAGGCCGCCCCAGACCGTGCAGGTGACGAGCCTCAGGCACGGCCTCTCTGGGAGGACTTTCCAGGTGCAGCGGGCCAGGCACAGGTACACGCCGGGTGCGGGGTACACATGCGATCTCGACCTCGTGGCGGCTAGGACGCCTGACGGGGGCTACGAGCCGAAGGTGGCCCCCTCCTCCTCGGGTCTGGGGTCTATGCTCTCGAAGCTGCGCAGCGGGCAGCTGAGGGAGGGGCTGAACTCTCTGAGGTCGGAGTGGGTCTGATGCACCGGGGGTCTTCGATTTTCGGACAGATCGCCAGGATCATTTGCTCATTGGTCTGACTGCGAAGAGCATCGGGCTTCCGTCGTGGGTCACCCTGAACAGGATCCTGAGGTTGTACTCGAACTCTGGTGCATTCATACAGCTCCAACCGCCTCCTGGCGTGAGCGATATTGGACCCTCCGTGTTGAGGGTGTACCAGCCCCTCGTGGGCAGCCTCACCTCGTAGAATCCGTAGTCCTCAAGCTCCTCGGCCCAGACGATGGGCAGCTCGACCTCTGTGGTTACTACCGCCTCAGCCTCGAGGGGAGAGCCGACCTGGACCGAAAGCGGAACGCTCTTCTTCTCATAGGCTTGGAGCATGGCTGTGATTTCAAGCGTCAGGCCGTCCTCTGGAGAGTAGATGAAGGCTATCGTGTCCCCCTCCGAGACGTAGTGGGTGTAATTATCATCCCCTTTGAAGAACGTTTTCAGAATCTTAGTGTCCGTCATGTAATAACCGGAGACTACATGGATGCCTATCCCAGACGCCGTGGAGGGCTCCCTAAGGGTGAGGTTCACTATTCCAGGTGCTCCGGCGAGGCTCCCGAATTTCGCATGAAGCGCGTCGAGCTCCTGGCTCTGCTCCTCGTATCTCGACTCAAGGGCGCCGTACCTTCCGTTGAGGTCGATGTAGAGGGCCGCGGACGCCGCGGAGGCGACGAGGAGCACGACCGCCAGGGCCATTAGGGCGGTGGATGCGGGCCAGTGCCTCTTCGCAGTTCCATCCGGCGGGTCCTCTATCCTCCTGTTGATGCTGAGAGCCGCCCTGCCGTAGTCTGACAGGGCGTACCTCTCGTCGCCTCCCTTGGTCACGAGTTCCCTGAGACTGTCGAGGTGGTAGTTGAAGAGGCCGTTGTCTATGCCGAGGGTGTTGAGTACCTCGGTGTAGGTCGAGGGCCTATCCTCGAGCATCCTCAGTATCCTCCTCCTGATCGGGTGGCGGAGGGCGTTGAAGATCGAGGTATAGGTGTCCTCCTCTGAGCCCATAGTTTCACCGTGTAAGGCTCGGAGACTGGTTTTAAATGGGTTTTCGAGAAGGAATTTTGCCTAAGGGATGGCCCAGCGACTCACATGCATGGAGAGGGAATTTTCTCCCTATCTGCATCACTCTATTGTAGCGTGCCTCTTCCTCAGAGCGTCCTCGTCAAGCCCGAGCCTCGCCATCAGTTCGGCGATGACGCTGTCCAGGAAGACCATGCACGTGTCCTCGAACATGGTGCCCATCGGCGCCAGGCTCTCGTGCTCTCCGCTGAGCTGCCTGGCGTGGTACTCGTCCTCCTCGGCGATCTTCTCCCTCCCGGGCACCTCGACTATGATGTCCGCCGACTTGCCCAGCGGCGAGTCCGGACGGCTCGTCACCGCTAGGACGCACGCCCCAAGCTTCTCCGCCATCTGCGCCACGGTGACCGGGAGCGTGGTGCTGCCGGAGCCAGAGACGACGAGGACGAGGTCGCCGTCCCCGACGTCCGGGGTGATGGTCTCGCCCATGACGTAGACGTTGAAGCCGAGGTGCATGAGGCGCATCGCGAAGGCCTTTCCGACGAGGCTGCTCCTCCCCGCGCCGACGAGGAGAACCTTCTTCTCCGCCCTCCTCGCCTCCGCGAGCGCCTCTATCATCCGCTCGACCTGGCCCCTGTCCAGCCCCTTGAGCGCCTTCGAAATCCCCCTCGTGAGCTCGTTGATCGCCCTCTCCAGAGTCTCCGTCCGCGGTCCCCCGCCGAATACTTCAGGGGACCTGTTTAAAAAAGCG
>CAZYUK010000287.1:0-2057 GCA_964650675.1 uncultured Candidatus Bathyarchaeia archaeon | reverse complement strand
CGAGGCGCAGCGCCGCGACATAGCGAGGATGGTCGGGTACGGCGCCGTCAAGTACTCCCTCCTGGCGGTCGACCCCTACAAGACGGTCGTCTTCGACTGGGGGAAGGCGCTGAACTTCGAGACTAACAGTGCGCCCTTCATCCAGTACAGCCACGCCCGCTGCTGCAACATCTTGAAACGCACGGAATCGAGGCCGACGCCGGACTTCAGCCTCCTCGGCGACCCGAGGGAGAGGGAGATAGTCTCCCTCGTCGCCTCCTTCCCGGAGGTCTTCACGGAGGCGGCGGAGGAGCTCAAGTCGGGGACGATAACCGCCTACGCCAACGCCCTCGCAGACAGGTTCAATAGTTTCTACCAGGCGCTCAGGGTGCTCAACGCCGAGTCGCCCGGCCTGATAGGGGCGAGGCTCGTGCTGGTGGACGCTGTCAGGGTCGTTCTCAGGAACAGCCTGTCCCTGCTCGGCATAGAGGCGCCGGAGCGAATGTAGGCCTCGGGATAGAACTTCAGGTGCCGAGCGGAAGCGCGTCGATTACCTTCCTGATCGTTCCTATGTGCTCACGCTCGTGCTCAACGAAGCGTCTGAGGACCTTGCGGAGGGTCCACTCCTCCTCCTCATGCCTCGTGTAGGCTCGCCGTCTGAAGACCCCCGGAACCCCACGCTCGTGCGCAGCGTCGAGAGCATGATAGACGCCCTGCCTGGTCGCGTTCAGCCTACCGAGCACCGTCTGCCTCCCCTCATCCGGCCTCAGGCTCTCGACGAAAGCCTCGAGCTCCCTCTGCGCTTTCGGCCCTAGTCTTGAGATGTACCACTCCTCGGCATTCGCGATGTGGCGGAGGGTCTCGTTGATCGTCCACTTCCCGGGCAGGGGCCTCGATATCTTGGCATCCTCGGACAACGGCTCGACGATCGACACGAGTTCCCCGCGGTTCCAGCGCATCAGGTCCAGGAAGCGGTCATAGTCTTCCCGGCTCACAGGGGCTCTGTCGGATTCGAAGATGGCGACGGCCCCGCCGGCCTCGCCGAGCTCCGGAATCCCGTTCACCTCCTCTACGACCCTGATGCCCGAGGACGTCTCTGCCATCATCACCCCCCTCGAACTCAGGAACTCAAGGTGATGTGAGATCGCCTCGGGTAGGGCGAGCAGCGCCCTCCCGCGTTCGTCCTCCCTCGTGAAGCATCCGGGGAGCTCGACGACGTGGGCGTACCACCACCTCTCGCCGTGCTCGAGGTTGACCGACCAGAAATCGTCTACAGGCATCCCAAGCAACCCGTCCACGGAGCTATCAGGCGTTTGGTTTTCTAATGAAAATTTCGATCAGGTCCCGAATGGCGTCAGTCTTCATCGGCGGTCGAGTTTCGCTTAAATACCGCCTTTTCGATTCCTTCTAGATGGTATGACATCCACATCGGGTCTCCTGAAGCTCCGGCTCACGATGGCCGTGACCGTCGCCGTTATCATCGGGGTGTCCACGCTGGCGTTCGCCGGCATACTCTGGTGGACCGAGAGCTTCGACATCATCACAATGATCGGCCTCGTGGCCGTCTTCAACCTCGCCCAGTGGCTTCTAGCCCCCTATCTGGTCAACGCGATGTACGGCGTGAAGAGGATGGAGGCCGATGAGCGCCCCGAGCTGCACTCGATGGTGGAAGGGATCAGCCGGCGCTCCGGAATAAGGGCCCCACAGCTGATGCTCTCGAGCCTGCAGATACCCAACGCCTTCGCTTACGGCTCACCACTCGCCGGCAACCGTGTGGCTGTGACGCAGGGGCTCCTCGACGAGCTCCAGCCGGACGAGGTTGAGGCGGTTATAGGTCACGAGATAGGGCACCTGAAGCACATGGACATGCAGGTGATGATGCTCGTCAGCTTCATGCC
Organism: uncultured Candidatus Bathyarchaeia archaeon; assembly: GCA_964650675.1. GTDB lineage: Archaea > Thermoproteota > Bathyarchaeia > TCS64 > TCS64 > UBA8941. Next base: position 180 of record CAZYUK010000287.1, on the reverse strand, counting down.
CAGCATTTTCTACATCCTCGCCAGGAGCATGCTCGCCTCAGGCTACGGCGGCGGGAACAGGAAGGATTCAGGCGGATTAGCCATCGCGGGCGGCGTCTCGATGCTCGTCTACTTCGCACTCACCATGTTCAACCTGAGCCTGAGCCGCCTCAGGGAGTACTACGCGGACCAGCACAGCGC
>CAZYUK010000286.1:0-2064 GCA_964650675.1 uncultured Candidatus Bathyarchaeia archaeon | reverse complement strand
GAATATGACTATGACGAGGGCTGTATAGACCTCGTCGGACAGAATCCCGTACGTTATTCCTATGCTGGATATGACGAGCCCTATCTCGCCTCGGCTGATCATGCCGTAGCCGACCCTGAGCCCTTTCTCTCTATCCCGGAGGAAGTACATGGCCGGCAGGCCGCAGCCGAAGAGTTTGCTGAGGACCGCGATGATGCCTAGGATTAGGATAAGGAGGAAGTTTCCGGTGAGGATCGAGTAGGGGTTCACGCCCGCGCCCATGACGACGAAGAAGAGGGGCACGAAGATGACGCTGATCTTACCTGTGAAGCCGGCTACTTCATCGCGGTATTTTGAGTCGGCTATCGCCATGCCGGCGACGAAGGCGCCCATGAGGGGGGAGAGGCCGAGGATGCCTGAGACGCCGGCGAAGCCGAAGCAGGTCAATATTGCGAAGATCGGAATAATGTTGCCCTCGATAGTGTCTTTGTTTTCAAGCCGCATCATCAAACCCGCGATCCATGGCACGAGACGGGAGCTGAAGGCGGAGAAGAGGAACCAGACTAGGAGTGTGGTGAGTATGAGGCGTATCACAGTAAAGAGACTCATCGGCTGAGGATCGACGATCATTGACAGTATCACGCTGGCGATCGAGAGGGCGAGGACGTCGTCTATCACGGCGGCGCCGATGATGAGCTTGGCTTCTGGGGAGTTGAGCTGCACCATCTCCTCCATCGACTTGAGGCTGATTGCTATGCTCGTTGCGGTCAAGGCTCCGCCGATGATCATACCCACGTAGAGGTTGTACCCCAGGAGAATTGAAGCGGCGAATCCCAGGCAGTAGGGGACGATGACGCCGACGCCGGCTATCGTGAGCGAGGCTTTCCCCGCCCGTAGTAGCTCAGAGAACCTCATGTGGAGACCGGCCTCGTAGAGGAGGAGGACCGCGCCGATCTCTGAGAAGATGTAGATGAGTTCGCTGTACTCGATGAAGGGGCGGCCGCCGATGATGACGCCCCCGATGAGGTAAGGGCCGAAGAGGATGCCCGTGAGGAGTGTGCCGAGTATCCGTGGAAGCCTGAGGCGGGCGTTCAGTGACGCGGCTACCTCCGCCACGATTATGAGCACGCAGATGTCCACGACTGCCCTGAATAGTTCCGCCTGCTCCATGTCCGCGGGTAAATTTTCGTCCCCATATTATCAGGAGCGCCGCTAATAACCATATTGTTTCTAGCTTAATACACAGTACATTTAGCTAACTTAGCAGTATTTAGTCATGGAATTAATTATTTCAGGCAAATTTGCCGCGGTTTGCCTGAAGCTGCCTTGATTTGCCTGAATCTAGCTAATATTATTACAGGTACGGTTCTACCTCAGATCGATGCTATTTCTGAGCCGCAGCGACTTTCGGACGGGCTTCGCGTCAATCTATTAGCCAGGTTCCGCTTCGAGCAAAGGGGTGACTCAATCTACGTCGGAGAGGCGTCCTACGGGGGAGCCTCCATCCTCGTAACCAGTCTAACATTCAGCCTCGTCAACTTCAGCTTCCGCTCGACGTAGCTCCTGACCTCGCCGGCGTCGAAGGGCTGGCACGAGAAGACGTCAACGCTTACCCTGTTCCCCTCGTCGAAGGTGTGGACACTTATGTGGCTCTTGTCGATGACGACGAAGCCGGTCCAGCCGGGGTTGTCGGGGCGGCCCCTGACTACGAAAGGGCCGGCGAGGATGCTCATTCCTATCCTGCCGGGGAGCTCCAGGAGGACGCCCTCAACCGTATCACTGTCGACGGGTGCCTCAGTCACGCCGTCCATGGTGAGGTGGAGGCCGATCATACCTGCATCTCGACGGGAAACCATCATATAAAGATGCGCTCAAGTATCGTGTGATGAGGGCCGGCAAGACCAGCGTCAGGATAGTCCAGGGCGACGTCACGAACCAGGATGTCGACGCCGTCGTGAACGCCGCGAACAGCAGCCTCCTCGGAGGCGGAGGCGTCGACGGCGCCATCCACAGGGCGGGGGCCCACGCATCCTCGAGGAGTGCAGGGAGATCAGGTGCACATGCTGCCAGGGCGGCCTCCCCACG
>CAZYUK010000285.1:0-2077 GCA_964650675.1 uncultured Candidatus Bathyarchaeia archaeon | reverse complement strand
GCACCTACCCGATCAGAGACCTGCAGGCGTCCGCCGAGAACCCGCTTGAGGGGCTGAAGGAGCAGGAGCTCTACATCCCGGGGAGCATACTCAGGGTGAACGTCGACGAGACCCATCCTCTCGGCTTCGGATTCGACAGGGAGGCATCCGTGATGTTCCTACACAGCCCGGCCTTCAAGGTGAAAGATGGATATGCGGCGGCCAAGTACCCAGAGTCGAACCCGCTCCTCAGCGGCTGGATACTGGGTGAGAAGCTCCTCCACGGCCTCGCGGCAGCGGCCGAATTACCCGCGGGGAGGGGCATGATCATCCTCCTAGGCTTCCCGCCCCACTTCAGGAACCAGTACAGGAGCACCTTCAAGATGCTCTTCAACGCTATCTACTACGGTGCCAGCGGCGCATAGAACGCTCTACATTTTTTCCGAATCCAAGAAAAAGGGGTGAGAAGAGCGACCTGCCCTTACTCCTCGATTATCTCGACGTTCGCCCTGGGAACTGTAACGACCTCGCCATTACCGAGCTTGATCTCGACTACTCGGACCGCGCTCTCAGACTCCAGGATCTGGAGCTCCACTGGAAGGCGATGTACGATCCCTATGGCACCGAAATAGGGCTGCCGTATTATCCTAATCGGGGTGCCTGGGATCATGCCAGATGAGAGCTTGTCCTTTGTTATCTCCTCGGTGCCTGGGTGCGGTATGATGATCTCGGGCCTCAGTACACCGGCCCTGATCTGGGTTGCACCGTTGACGCAGGCGTTGTACCCCTCGAAGCTCTTGAGGAGGTTGAAGGTGTTGTACGACATCGCCATCTTTCCGAAGCCCTCCGTGATGATGAGGGTCAGGCCGACCTCCTCCTGACCCGTGATGGCAACGCCTATCTCCTCATGGGTGAACTCCGTGAGGTCCTGGTGCCTTATGCCGCCTACCACGATGGCGGATACGCCGACCTCGACCGCCTTCTTCAGCGCCTCGAAGGTGACCCTCGATCCACCCACGATGACCTCGCCCTTGCAGTCTGAGTTGAGCTTCTCCGGCGTCAGCTCGTCCTCTGGTGTCTCTACGGTGACATAAATCTTGCCGTGGGTCTCGCCGCCTATCCCGAATATGCCCTGTATGAAGGCGGCATTGGTCTGGATGACCGCGCCCTCACGCGGCATGACCTCCTTAACCTTCCCCGGTATGTACGAGTCGATGTCGACGGGGACCGGTGCCCCCCTCACGATGACCTGACCCGTGATCTCCGAGATGGACTCCACGGTGCCCTCGATCGTGGACGGCACGCTCTTCTTTATGAGGCCGAACAGCGCCGAGTAGAAGGCCAGGTTCTCCCCCTTGGCAACCTTGTCGCCTACCTTCTTGAGCATGAAGGGGGGTATGTCCTCCGCCTCGACGCCTAGCAGCGAGGCGACCTTGATGATCTCAGGTTCGCCGCTGATCTGGGTCCTGGCTATGACCGTGTTCCACTCGACTGGGTCGTTGACCTTGACGAACACCTGCCCCTGTATGGGGAGCCTCCTCAGCTTGTCGACGGTCATCGACCGCTTCACCTTTAATCCTGGCGTATACGCGTGGGCTTCCTCAGATGTCTCCTTGGTCTTCTTGGGCATCATCCTCACCTCAAACTAGCTCCTTGAAGGCGTCCTCCGGGTACAGCTTCAGCGCCGTGTACCATTTCACGAGCGTATCCCTGCGGGCCGAGTCGTCCTCGGGCAGCTGCAGCGGCCTGCCCCTCGCGTCCAGCATTATCCCGGCCACGCCGCCCATGACCGTCTTCTCCACGCTCTTCCCAGGGCCGGCGCCCACGTCGAAGCTCTTCGACGGGTCGATCTTCGCCTTGGCCTCGGAGGCTTCGTGGAACTCTATCAGCTTTACTTCGCCGTAGTTGAGATCCTCGGCCACCGTCTGGCCGTCCGGCATCGTGAGCTCGACCTTCATGACGTGCTCGCCCTCCTTGCCCAGGCCTGAGGCGGCGATACTGGCGCCGATCCTCACCAGGCAGTCCTTGTCGAAGATGTTCCAAGCCGCCTCCTTGTAGACTGTCGAGGTTACGCCGAGGTGGGGCATCATGAATACGC
>CAZYUK010000284.1:0-2088 GCA_964650675.1 uncultured Candidatus Bathyarchaeia archaeon | reverse complement strand
CGCTCCTCGCCGAGGTCATGTCGAGGACGGATTCGAGGCGGGTGTCGCAGAGGATCGCCTCGTGGGGCTCCTCTATGAGGCTCCTGTGCTCTGGAGACCAATGGTATCGGCGGGCGTTACACGCCTCCTCGTTTATCCCCTGCTGGATCACTATCCAGTCGCCTGCCTCGTCGAAGAAGAAGGAGTGGTGGTAGAGCTGGTAGCCGTCCTGGACGAGGCCGTTGTCGACCTTCGCCGTCATCCTACTGCAGTAGATTAGTTGATCTATCCTGCTCCCGGTCAGGCCGAGCCTTGTTCCGAGTTCGTCTATCTCCTGCGGCGCCTTCCTCGACATCCTCCCCTTGCCTCCGGCGACGGCGAGGCCGAGCTCGTCAGGGTCGATAGCCTCCTTCAGCGCTCCGCAGGTCACGGTCGTGGTGCCGCTACTGTGCCAGTCGTAGCCGAGGACGCAGCTCAGCGACTGGAAGAACCATGGGTCGGAGAGCCTTCGCATCAGGCCGTCCCTGCCGTACTCGTCGACGATGATCCTGACTATGCAGCCCGCGAGCTTGACCATCCTGCCGAAGAGCCACCTCGGCGCCTTCCCCGGGTGAAGCGGGAGGAGGGCGGCGCCCCTCAGAGACATGACCGAGTGCCCATCGTTTCTCCCGTGATAAAAGCGGTTCCCATGTGAATGCAGTGGGGTGGTGGCCGAAAGTGGGCGTCAACCCATATATCCCTGTGCCCGGGGTCTTAACCCATGGTCAAGTTAGGCGCCGAAATGGATGAGATCGATACGCCGGCCCTCCTCATCGACCTCGACGTTATGGAGAAAAACATCCATACCATGGCGGATGCCTTCACGGGGATGTCTGCTGACCTGAGGCCTCACACGAAGACCCACAAGACCCCGATCATCGCCCACAAACAGATCGCGGCGGGTGCCATAGGGGTCACCTGCGCGAAGCTCGGGGAGGCGGAGGTGATGGCCGAGGCAGGCATAAGAAGCATCCTCATCGCCAACCAGGTCGTCGGAGAGCCCAAGGTGACTAGGCTCGTCAACCTCGCAAAGCACAGTGACGTCATCGTCGCCGTCGACGACCCGGCGAACGTCAGGCACCTCGCCGAAGCCACCAGGCGCAAGAACGTTAAGCTCAATGTCCTCGTCGAGGTCGATGTCGGCAATAACAGGTGCGGCGTCGACCCGGGCGAGCCAGCTCTCACCCTCGCGAGGGAGGTCATGAAGGAAGCCAGCCTGAGCCTGCGGGGGCTGATGGGATACGAGGGTTTCTGCCAGTTCATCTTACGCCTAGAGGACAGGAGGGCGAAGGCCGAGGCGGCGATGGACAAGCTCGTCGCCTCAAGGGACACGCTCGTCGACGCCGGCGTGGACGTGGAGATCGTCAGTGGAGGCGGCACCGGAACCCACATGATCACGGGCAACTACCCGGGCGTCACCGAGGTCGAGGCTGGCTCATACGTCTTCATGGACGCCAAGTATAGCACCATAGAAGGCCTCGAAATGTTCGGGAAAGCCCTCACCGTCCTAAGCACCGTCCTGAGCACGCCACGCCCCGGAGTAGCCATCTGCGACGCAGGCCACAAGGCCCTCACAACCGACTTCGGGGTCCCGATCGTTAAGGGCGTCGACGGCGTCGAGTACGTGAGGGCGAACGAGGAGCACGGCCACCTCAGGGTCGAGCCGGGCGCATCAGTCAAGGCCGGCGACAAGATAGAGATATTTCCCACCCACTGCTGCACCAACACGAACCTCTACGACTACTTCCACTGCGTCAGGGACGGCAGCCTCGAGGCGGTCTGGCGGATAGCCGCGAGGGGTAGAAGCCAGTAACCCGGCTACACGCGCGAATTTCCTATAAATTGTCATTAAATAATAAAAAAAAGACGATTAACTTTATTATAACGTTTTTAAACATAAAGTTATGGATGACGAGTAGTAAACACCATAATAATGAAAAAATAGTTGATAACCCTGAAATTAGTTTAATAATCATTTTAATAGGATTATTTCTATGTATTCTTGGCTTATTTAACCGCGAACCATTTTTCAACACACTCCTACATTTTATGGGTATAGCTCTATTATCA
>CAZYUK010000283.1:0-2094 GCA_964650675.1 uncultured Candidatus Bathyarchaeia archaeon | reverse complement strand
CCCTCGCGTAGGCCGGGACCACGTTGGGCTGCCCCCCACCGTTCAAGGGGCTTACCGACGAGGAGTTCAGGTGGATGACCAAGAGGCTGCAGGCGATCAAGGTCTCAGAGACCGAGTACACGGTCGCCGTACGCCCAGATGTCGTCGTTGAGGTCGCCTTCAACGAGGTGCAGAGGAGCCCACACTACCGATCAGGATTCGCCCTGAGGTTCGCCAGGATCACGAGGATCAGGGAGGACAAGAGGCCAGGCGACGCCGACACCCTCCAGAGGGTCAGGGAACTGTACAAGAGGCAGTTCACATTCAAGGACCAACTGTAAGGGGATCAGAAGGTAAGCGTGCCCGATGCCACTGTAACAGCCCCGCCCGTCATGAGGACGCGATCACCAGTAAGCTCCAGGAGAAGCTCACCTCCCCTCTCGGAGGCCTGGTATGCCCTGAAGATCCTCTTGCCTAAGACCTTAGCCCAGTACGGGGCGAGGACGGTGTGGGCGGAGCCTGTGACGGGGTCCTCGTCGATGCCCATCCAAGGCGTGAAGTAACGGGAGACGAAGTCGTATGGGTCAGTCCCTTTGGCGGTGACTATCACCCTCCTCCAGCATAGGGCGTTCTCAGCCTCGAGGAGGTCGCTGAACCTCAGCCTCAGCCTCCTCACCTCCTCCTCGTCCCGGAGGCGGACGAGCAGCTTCTGGTTCGAGCAGGAGTACTGGAAGTCCACAGGCTCGGAGACACCGAGGCCTCCAAGGACGACCTCAACCGGCTCAACTTCCTCGGGGTCGTTCCGTGGGACTCGATCGTGCGTGAAAGGTCTTGAAAAGAAATCTTTCCACAGCCCTGGGCAGGTGAATGGGGGATCGGAGGGATTTTTGAAAATATTTCTTTTCAAAAATAAATAAATCTTACTTTGGGGAGGGTTTCAACGAGGTGTTTTGAGGATGAGCGGTTCAAAAACGATGATTATGGCGCTGATGATACTACCAATCCTACTCGCCCCCGCGGTCCTGCTGAAGGGAGGGATAGAGGCCCCTCCCCTCGGAGCCGCAAACTGCTACGTTTCACGTTGAATATGTTAGGCTAATCTTCATAGAGCAAAGTGAACGTAGCCTCACCGATTGAGTATCGATCGCGTACATCGACTTCGGCGGAACCCTCGAAGGCAGCCCGGCGGGCAGCCCAATAATCTACGCGAACAAGCTCGGCCCCTACCAGTCCTCCGAGATGCTCTTCGATATGGAGACGCTCTCGCCGGTCAACCATCCGCTGACCGTCACCATAATATTCGATTGGAAATCAACCTGGGCATCCTGCTTCGAGCCGGAGCCGGGTTCAGAGTACGTGACAGCGGAGTCGCCCATTATAAACTGTGGCGGAGGCACGGTCTACGTTTTCCTTTTAAAACTATAACGACGCAACGGTGACGTATACGGCGCGGATAACACTGATATACAGTTTATCGGTCACTAGCCCTTTCTTTTATTTAATGAGCATAATCGAATTAGATTGAGGAGTCGCTATAACCCGCTGCCAGTAGTTAAAAAAGGGTATAAAATGGAAAAAGTTAGAACTGTTTGAGCGGTGGCTTGAGGTCGAGTGGTATCGGTGGCTTGTACTTCCTGCCAGCGAGCCTCTCCTTGAACTCCTTTTTCACGCCCCTCAGGAGCTTCGGCTTAGTCATCAGGTCGAGCCCCGCCCCCGCCATAGTCTTCGTTGCAAAGATTAGCCCCTTATGGCCGATGCTCATCCCGCCCTGGGCGGTGAACTGCCAGCTGTGGCCTGGGGTGCCGAGCATGCACGTTACTATGCTGAACTCCTTCGTAGGCGTGATCCAGCTCACGTCAGCGACGTCCGTGCTGCCCGCGCCGACCTCGCCCGCCTGGTAGTCGTCGAGGATACGCTCGTCGAAGAGGGCGTCGAGGAGCTTCTCCCAGCCTGGCCTCTTCGACTTCCTTAGTCCCTCCTTCTTCTGCATAGGGTCGATGCTCTTGTTCATCTCCTTCGCGAACTTGATCTCCTCCTCGTCGTGGACAGGTGCCCCGACCTCGCGCATGTTGGAGACGATGACGTCGCATAGCGCCTTGTTCGGCAGCACGTTGT
>CAZYUK010000282.1:0-2113 GCA_964650675.1 uncultured Candidatus Bathyarchaeia archaeon | reverse complement strand
ACCTGGGGCTGCCAGCCCTGGAGTGCCCCGGCGTCAGCAGGCTCATCAAGACGGGGGACGCGGTGGAGATCGACCTGGAGGCGGGCACCATCAGGGTGAACGACGCGGAGACCATCAAGATCAAGCCTGTCCCCGAGTTCATGCAGAGCATACTGGACGCCGGCGGCCTGAGGGAGTACATCAAGCTGAACAGGGAGAACTGGTAGCAGCCAACCCATATTTTTATCACCGCCAGAGCTTAACCCATTGTGACACCGCTTGCCACACATCTGCTTCGTAACCGGGACGGTCTACGGCATAGTGGACAGGGAAACAACGTACCTGATCGAGGCCCTGAAGAGGAGGGGGGTCCAGAGCAGCGTCGAGGCCTGGGACGACCCGTCGGTGGACTGGAGCAGGTACGACCTCAGCGTAAACAGGACCACGAGCAACTACATGCTCGACCCGCGAAAATACCTTGACTGGGCGAGGAGAGCCGAGAAAGAGACGGTCATCTGGAACCCCAGGGGAGTCCTGGAGTGGAACTACCACAAGGGCTACTTGTTGAAGCTCCAAAAAGAGGGGGTCCCCGTACCACCAACCATCATGATCAACCAAGACTCGGAGGAGCCCCTCAGCCGCCACCTTGAGGGCCTGGACTGGGGCGAGTTCGTTGTGAAGCCCGCTGTGACTGCGGGCAGCTTCGGCCTCAGACGGTACAAGGATGCCTCGCCTGAGGCAGAGGCCCACTTCAGGAGGCTGAACAGGGAAGGGTACGTGCAGGTTGCCCCAGACGGCACAGAGTACCATTGCCCACCCTGCGACACCATAGTCCAGGAGTACCAACCCGAGATAGAGGATGCAGGCGAGTCCTCGCTCATCTACTTCGGGGGAGCGTACTCACACGCCGTGATAAAAAAGCCTAAAGGAGGGGACTTCAGGTGCCATCCCATGTGGGGCGCGGACATGAAGACCCATAAGGCTACGAGGGGTGAATTGAAGGTCGCGGAGGCGGCCCTGGACGCCGTGGGAGAGCCGACCGAGTACGCGAGAATAGACATACTCACCACGAGGAGGGGCCCAGTCATCATAGAGGCCGAGCTTATCGAGCCTAACCTGTTCTTCGACTTCTTCCCCCAAACGGTGGATTCCTTCGCGGAACACATAGTCTCATCTATGGCGGGATAAGCCGCCGATTTTCAGGCTCACGTACTCTACGCTGGACGCTGGCGGTCCCATGAGGCCATCAAGCGGAGCCGGAGACGGATTTCCGTTATCCAGCGATGGGTGAGCGCTTTATAGGTGACCTTCAGCATAGCTACATGTAGGGTTCTGTCAACCGCACGCGGACGGGGTTGACTTAATCCCGTGTGCGGTGAAAGAAAGGTGTCAAGTGTTACCAATGACAGGGACGAGCGGCAACAGGTGATACTTGAGGGAGTGGAGAGAGGCGTCAAAGCCTCTGAGATCGCCGCCCAGCTGGGAGTTGACAGATGGGTCATCATAAACGACTTGAGGCTCATGCGGCACAACGGGGACCAAGGACTGGAGCAGGCCATGAGAAAGGCGCGGGAACAAGCCAAAGAGGAGAAGCCCTCCGTCTCCCATGTACTCGGCGAGAGGTTCATGCAGATGACGGGCATGACGTTCCAGGAGAAGACGTTCCAGAACATGATCCATTTCTACGGGGACGAGCTCAGGAAGATCCTCAGGTCGGAGGACCAGTCCACGGCCATCAGTCGCCTACCCAAGGACGTCCGGAGAGCCCTTGTGCATAACGAGATAATCACTAAGAGGAACAGGTGCGAGATCACGGCGAGCGCCCTCAGCTACCTGCTGGAGCACAGTGATTAACCTCAGATTTAGTTGTGGATACTGTTTTTTTGCATAGGTTTAATTACTAGTATTGTATGCTATTCGCCGTACGAGGAGTATTGTGAGTAATATTCTGAGTATAACGAACGTAGAAGGAGTGAAAGAGATGGGTTATAGAGAGAGGCGCAGTTTCGACCGCGGCCCCAGGGAGATGCACAAAGCGATTTGCGCAGACTGTGGCCAGGAGTGCGAGGTCCCGTTCAAGCCGACCGAGGGCCGACCAGTATACTGCAAAGACTGCTACCAGAAGCACAGGCCA
>CAZYUK010000281.1:0-2114 GCA_964650675.1 uncultured Candidatus Bathyarchaeia archaeon | reverse complement strand
GAGCATTACGAGGGCTTCGGCTGCCGCCTCGTGGACGGCGAGGGGACGCCCAGCAGGATCATGCCGATCGGGGATGAAGCCCTAGCACTTGGGGCGGTGCAGTCGGGGTGCAGGTTCTACGCCGCCTACCCCATGACTCCGGCGAGCCCCATCCTCGACTACATGGCGGCCCATGACGCCGAGACGGGGATGGTGGTAATTCAGACGGAGAGCGAGATAGCGGCAATCAACATGGTCGTTGGCGCCGGATACGCTGGGCTGCGAGCCATGACGGCGACGAGCGGCGGCGGGTTCAGCCTCATGGTTGAGGGGCTCGGCCTCGCCGGCATGACGGAGACCCCGGTCGTCATCAACGTCGGGCAGCGGCCGGGTCCAAGCACCGGCCTGGCGACAAACACAGCTCAGGGAGACCCCCTCTTCGCCATCCATGCCTCGCAGGGGGAGTTCCCGAGGATCGTGGTCGCACCAGGCGACGTCGAGGAGTGCTTCTATCTCACCATGGAGGCGTTCAACCTCGCCGAGAGGTTCCAGGTGCCTGTCATCATGCTCACTGATAAATACCTTGCCGAGAGCCACAGGTCGGTCGAGCCATTCGACGCCGGGAGGGTGCCGATTGATAGGGGTAAGCTCACGTTGGTTGGGAGGTGGGAGGGAGAGGAGTATGGGCGGTACAGGATCACGGAGGACTGCGTTTCCCCGAGGCTTCTGCCTGGCACCCTGAACGTGGTTGTCCAGGGGAACTCCAACGAGCATGACGAACTCGGATACTCGACCTCCAGCCCAGGCCCCGTTGTGGCGATGATGGATAAACGCCTGGGCAAGGGGAGGTTCATGGAGAACCATGTCGCCTCCCTCAGGCCGGTCAGGGTGATCGGTGGCGAGGATGCCGAGGTGTCCCTGTTCGGCTGGGGCTCGACGAAGGGGCCGGCCCGCGAGGCGCTCATGCTGCTCTCCGAGTCGGGCGTGAAGGCGAGGTTCGTCCAGATCGTGTACCTGGAGCCCTTCCCTGCCGAGGATGTGAGGATTGAGCTCGCAAGGGGCAGCGCCAACATCCTCTTCGAGAACAACGCGACGGCCCAGCTGGGAGAGCTCATAAGGCTTCACACAGGCTACCGCTTCGACCATGTCGGGCTGAGGTACGACGGCAGGCCGTTCAACCCATCAGATATCAGAGACGGGGTTATGGAGGTGCTGCGCAGATGAGCCTCAAGGAACTGGATACGGGCGTCCAGAACACCTGGTGCCCCGGATGCGGGAACTTCGGCATCCTCAACGCGATGAAACAGGCCATCATTCAGCTCGGCGTCCCGAGAGAGAGGATAGTCGCGGTCTCCGGGATCGGCTGCCACGGCAAGATCACGGATTACCTCAGGGTCAACGGCCTCCACGGCATCCACGGCAGGGTTCTACCGGCCGCGACGGGGGTGAAGCTCGCGAACCACGGCCTCACGGTCATAGGCCACGCCGGGGACGGGGACGCATTCAACATTGGGCTCGGCCACTTCGCCCACGCCGCCCGCAGGAACCTCCCCATCGCCTACGTTATCCATGACAACATGATCTACGGCCTAACCACCGGTCAGACGAGCCCGACGAGCGGCCAGGGCTTCAAGACGAAGACCACGCCTAGGGGGGCCTTCGAGGTCCCCATTAACCCCCTGACGCAGGCCCTGACTGCGGGGGCCAGCTTCGTGGCGAGGGGCTTCGCGGGGGAGCCCAAGCACCTCGTCGAGCTGTTCAAGCAGGCGATGACCCACAAAGGCTTCGCCATCGTCGATGTGCTGCAGCCCTGCGTCACCTTCAACAGGGTCAACACATACGAGTTCTACAGGCAGAGGGTCTACAAGCTTGAGGATGAGGGCCATGACGCCGGGAGCTTCGAGGCCGCCTACAGGAAGGCCCAGGAGTGGGGTGACAGGATACCGATAGGGGTCTTCTTCAGGGAGGAGAGGCCGACCTACGTCGAGGCGTTCCCGGCCCTCGGGGATGGGCCGCTCGCGGTCAGGGAGCTCAACCCTGACATAGGCAGACTCATCGACGAGTTCCGCTAGGCGCCCTTCTTCCGCTACTACTCAGAAGGCGAAAAAAAAATTTCCAAACCCGAACATACTAAC
>CAZYUK010000280.1:0-2116 GCA_964650675.1 uncultured Candidatus Bathyarchaeia archaeon | reverse complement strand
GAATCCCTGCGCGCGCTGCTGATCGCGGATCGCTCCGAGGAGGGGGCCGAGCAGCGCGCGCGGTCACGGTCGTCCCGCCCGCGCGGTCTTCAGCAGGGCTGGGATCAGCCCCTCCTGATCTGGTATAGCTTCGCCCTCGCCACGGTTCCGACCTCCCTGATGAGGCCCATCTTGGCGAGGCAGTAGACCATCCTCCTGGCGAGGGTTATCCTGAGCCCCGTGCGCCTCGTCAGCTCGCGGGCCGTGAAGGCGGTGTCGAGCCCCTCCGGCAGGAGGGAGAGGTAGTCCTCCGGGCGGCTGAAGGTGCGGGAGGCGACGACCCTGAGCAGCCGCCTGTCCGTCGCCCTGTACCTCGTGCGGCGCCTACCCCTCCACTTGACCTCCTGATCCTCCTCCGCCTCGATCAGGGCCACCTCCAGGCTGAATCCCGGGACCTTGGGCAGGTCGGGGGCGTAGACGAGCTCGTTGAACAGCTCCTCGACGCGGCCCCTCCTGGGGCTGACTCGGCGCGTCCTCCTGCCGCCTTCCCTCCTGATGATCCACTTCCTCTCCGCCACGGGGTATACGACGTGGACCCTGTGGCTCCCGAGGAGCTCCCTGATCTTCCCCCTGAATTCGCCCTGGAAGTTCCCAGTCTGAATCTCTATGAGCTGGTCTCCGCGGATTATGTCGGCGACGTAGCCGCCGACCCGTCCCTCCACCTCGTCGCCCGCCCTGGCGTAGTGCTCCTTGAGCTGGCTGTGGAGGGACTGCTCCGGCATGGTTGCTCCTACGCCCCACGCCTATTTATCTTGAGGGCGGAAATGGAAGGTATAGATTCGTCGGCTCCAGAGTCTTCCTCAGTGATTAGAATGGATGAGGAGCAGGCGAAGCCTTCCGGGAGGCCGATCTGGAGCGGCATCGTAAGCCTGGGCCTGGTGAACGTCCCGGTGAGGCTATACACGATGATCAGGGAGAGGACCGTCTCCTTCAAGTACCTGCGGAGGAGCGACGGCTGCCCCCTGAGGTACGACAGGGTATGCACGCACGACAACAAGGTCGTCGCCTGGGCAGACGTAGCTCAGGGGTACGAGGTGAGGAGGGGGGAGTACGTCGTCTTCACCAAGGAGGAGCTCGCAGCCCTCAGGCCGGAGTCGGATAGAAAGGTGCGCGTCGACAAGTTCGTCCACTACCTCTCGGTCGACCCGATCCACTTCGACGCCTCGTACATCCTGGCGCCGGACAAGAGCGAGGAGGCTTATGGTCTACTCCTCACCGCCTTCGACAGGAAGAGGATGGCCGGAGTCGGCAGGTTCACCCTCCGAACCAGGGAGTCGCCCTGCCTCATCCACGCCTACAGGGGCGCCCTCGTCCTGACGACGCTGAGGTACGCCTCGGAGGTGGCCGACCCCGCGTCGGTGAAGGAGCTGCAGGGGCTCGAGGAGCCCAAGACCTCGGAGCTCGCCGCCGCCGAGAAGATCATAGACAACCTCACCGGCGACTTCGACATCGACGAGTACAGGGACACCTACAGCGAGCGTGTCAGGCAGCTGATAGGGAGGAAGACGAAGGGGGAGACCATCGTCGCAGAGCAGCCCAGGGCCGAGGAGGCCAGGGAGCTGATGTCCGCCCTCCAGGAGACGCTCAGGCAGCTGGAGAAGAAATGAGGAAATATCGGCCCATGCTGGCTAAGCCGGCGGCGGAGCCCTTCAGCTCCCCCGACTGGATATTCGAGGTGAAGTGGGACGGGGTGAGGGCGATCGCCTACGTCGACGCCGACGTCAGCCTCATGACGAGGAACGACAGGGAGCTGATACGGAGCTTCCCCGAGCTCCGTGAGCTGAGTGGCCTCGCCCATGAAGTGGTCCTGGACGGTGAGATCGTGGTCATGAGGCAGGGGGAGCCGGACTTCCAGGCGACGGCGAGGAGGGCTCACGTCACCGACCCCGGCGAGATAGGCCTCCTCTCAAGGGAGACACCTGCGAACTACATCGTCTTCGACATCCTCGAGAAGGGAGGAGAGCCGCTGATCGGGAAGCCCCTGACCGAGCGTAAGAGGGCGCTGGCTGAGAGCCTGAGGGAGGGCAAGTATGTCAACATCTCACGCTTCGTCGAGGGGGACGGCGAGGGCTACTAC
>CAZYUK010000279.1:0-2116 GCA_964650675.1 uncultured Candidatus Bathyarchaeia archaeon | reverse complement strand
CAACTGTTGAATTCCTTCTTGTTCCCATCGTTAATATTCACTCTCCTTAATTTAAAATAAATCTATAACATACATGAGGTTAATATGGTAAAAATTCCCTCTTGACTATTTTAAAAAACTAGTACAAAATGTACTTGAATTTTTTCTAATACAATGTTTATCTTACTAAGTTTTTCAGTCCTGCTTGTTTGGCCATTTCCAAAGCCTCTTTAATTTCTCGTCCATTTAATTTTCGACTTAGTTCTGTTCTTTCAGTAGCTCTCCATTCAGGACGATATTGAAACATTAGATTAACTCTTGTCCATGGCCCGAGGTTGTCAGCTATCCATTTCAATATTGGTTCTGTACAGCAATCATTGTGTCCAGGCAAAACAAGGACTCTAATTAATAGTTTACCAAATTTATTGGCTATTAAATGATTACGAGTGCAGGCTTCCCAATAACCAGGAGCATCAGAGATAGCTTTTGCACAATCATTATTACCATATTTGAAATCTAAGAGATATACATCTACAAATCCAGCTAATAGGTCAGCAGTCTCCTGACTATAGTATGAGTTTGAATTCCAAACAGTGGGTAAGGCAGCTACATGAGGCATACGTTGAACATAGCTGTTGCTGTTCCAGACAACAGGGATACTCGTGTCGATCAGACGCATCGTCTCGATCCAGAGCCAGATGTTCGGCGTCGGTTCGCCGCCTACCATGTTCAGGTTCCTGCACCCCTCGCCCACGAGCTTCCCCACGACTCCCACCATCTGGCCCGGCTTGATCGCCTTCCCCAGCGTGAGCCACTGGCTGATGTCGTAGTTCTGGCAGTGGATGCACCTCATGGTGCAGCCGCATGTGAACACGGTGCCGGAAGGTACGAGCTCGGGCTCCTCCCCCATGTGGGCGAAGAAGCTCGACAGGGAGAAGGCATCACCACACCCGCAGTAGCCCCTGCCGCCCGCCAGCCTGTTCACGCCGCACCGCCTCTCGCAGAACCGGCACTCGGTCATGATCCTCCTCGCGAGCTCCGACTTGAGGTCCAGGAAGGATCGCTCGGGCTCCGCCGGCCTTCCCCCGGAGTCGAGCCTCTTCTCGAACCCGGGATATTCGCCCTCAAGTTTACCGTGGAGCCGCCAGAGAGAATCTGTCGAGTCCTTCTCCGAGTAATCCGCCCCGAGGCGCCTGCACACCTCGAACTTCGCCAGCCTCTCACCCCTCACGACGCCGATGTACCTGGGGAGGGCCCTGGCGACGCCCGCCTCGTCCAGCGGGGAACCTGGGACGGCGAACCTCCACATATGGTAGGGGATTCTGTTCGGCAAGATACAAGGGTTGCGTGGGGAACCGTTTATTTACGCCTTTCACCTACGATTAGTTGATGGAGATGGAGTCAAGGTTCTCGGAGAGGCTCGACGAGGAGACTGTGCGCTGCACCATCTGCCCCAGGATGTGCACGATGAAGCCTGGGAAGAGGGGCTTCTGCGGGACGAAGGAGAACGTGGGGGGCAAGCTGATGGACCTCACCTACGGCGAGCTCTCCTCCATAGCCGTCGACCCCATCGAGAAGAAGCCCCTCGCCCACTTCTACCCAGGCAGCATCAGCCTGAGCATAAGCAGCGTCGGCTGCAGCTTCACCTGCTCGTGGTGCCAGAACTGGCACATCTCGCAGGCGAAACCCGGCGAGACCGGCACGAAACGTGTGCCGTCGGACTACGTCGTCGACATGGCGCACAGGCAGGGGTGCACGAGCATCAGCTACACCTACAACGAGCCTCTCATCAACCTCAACTACGTCGAGGATACAGCGCGGCTTGCACGGAAGGAGGGGGTGAAGAACGTCCTCGTCACCAACAGCTACGTCTCAAAGCAGGCGCTCGGCAGGGTGGTTGACGTCATCGACGCGGCGAACGTCGACTGGAAGGCGTTCAGCGAGCCCTTCTACAGGAAACACTGCGGGGCGGACCTGCAGAGCGTCCTCGACGCCACCGTGGAGATGCAAGAGAGGGGGATCCACGTCGAGGTCACATTCCTCATAATCCCCCAGACGAACGACAGCGAGGAGGAAACAAGGAAGATGGCGGCCTACCTCGTCGAAAAAATGGGGCGTGACGTACCCCTGCACCCTG
>CAZYUK010000278.1:0-2117 GCA_964650675.1 uncultured Candidatus Bathyarchaeia archaeon | reverse complement strand
GTTCTGAGGGTCTTGGACGCCGTCGAGGATGACCACGCAGACTTCGCCCTTGGTCTTGTCTAGAACGCCCCTCAGGGATGCGTAGCCTGGCGCTTCGGCCAGGGCGATCACACCCTGATGTCTCCCGGTATCCGACATCGAATCGAGCCTGCTTCGGTCAACGAGATCGATGCTCACACCCTTCCTGCGGGCGAGGCTGACGATCTCCCTTACTCTCCTCTCGCCCTCGCAGCCTGAGGCGACGAGCAGCCTTCTGACGCCGCCCCGCTTCAGCGTCTCGTAGACGGGGTTACGCCCCTCGACCTGGCTCAAGCACTATCAGACCCAGAGAGGCTCCCACCCCAGATATACCCATCGCCATCCGCAGATCATGGAACAGCAACCCGCGGCAACAAGCCCAGGACACGGGAGGACCCAGCCATCAACCTTGTGAAAAAATAGGTGGGTATCAATTTTAGGAAAGAAAAACCTCCTAAAATAGACTCGCAACGCGCCCCAGGTGCAATACGCCTCAAGGCTGAAGATTAGGGGAGACACCACGCAGGGCGACGCGATATGTAATAAAACGTAGGGGGACCTCTGAATGGACTGATAAACAGTCATTCGGCGACTAAACACATCTAACCCGGTTAAGCTCTGGCCGTGAAATAGTCGTATACGTTCCTGGAGACCCTGGCGATCGCCTCTTCCGCAGCGTTGACGTCGCCCACGTCGTTCGTGAAGCAGCTGAGCGCCAAACTCTCACCTGAACCGAGCAGCGTCACGACGCCGACGTCGTTCCTGAGCCTCAGCCTCGTCCCCTCTTTGTGGCAGACCCTCGCGGAGTCGCGGGGCAGGTACTTCGCTATTCTGGCCTCGCCGGTCTGGCACTTCGCCATGAGCCCGAGGATCGCGTCGCAGCTCCCGCTGCTTGCCGCCCTGCCCCTGGCGATGAGGCCCAGCAACGCAGTCATCTCGTCCGTCGTCGAAACATTGTTCCGGGTCTTGCTGGAGAAGCCACCCCTGCGCCTTGCCTCGGCGGCTAGGACCTCGTACCTCGCCAGCGTCCTCTCATCATCAGGGAGGCCCAAGCCACCGACGCCGTTGAATATAATGTCCCTGCAGCTCGCCGAGATCGTCGTCTTCTCGAGGCCGAAGCCACGCATGGCCGAGGTCACCCTATCCGGGCCGACGATGGTGAGGATGATGTCCGTCGCCGTGTTGTCGCTCACGATCATCATCAGGGTCACAAGGTCAGATAGCGTGATCTCGAGCCCCTCGGTTAACTCGCGCAGTACGCCCGAGCCCGGCACCTTATCGGCGTCCCTCAGGATGTACCTCTGGTCTAGGCTGACCTCGCCCCTCTCGACCTGCCTGTAGAGCTCGACGACGAGGGGGACCTTGAAGACGCTCGCCGTCGGCAGAACCTCCCCGCCGTTAACGGAGAAGGCTTCGCCCGTGCCAAGATGCCTGACGGAGAAGGCGTAGGAACCGTCCAGCTGACCGATTCCGCTGAGAACCGCGTCCCTGAGAGCCATGGATAATACTCATCGCCCAAGTCTAAAACCCTACCACGCTGCCTCGAACACTTTTAAACCCCTACATCTCAGTGATAGGCGGTGAAAGGATGAGCGAGAAGGAACCGGTCTACGTCGCCGAGGTCACTTCGGTCGCCAAGAGCTGCAGCGCCGGCCACAGGATAGGCGACAGGTTCGAGATAAACACCCATCTCACAGGCGGCATATGCGGCTACTGCTACCTATTCCCGACCCTGATGAACGTCTGCTTCGGCGGAAAGATACCCTGGATCGACGCGGAGGAGTTCAAGTACGAGTGCCCGGACCGCTGGAACGACGTCAAGTTCCGCATTTACAAGAAGAAGTAACCACCATTTTTCCCTACGACAGTTTTAACCGACGACCCGAGGATCAAATAGTGACCATGTTGAAGCCCAAGGTACTCGTCAGCACCGGGAAGATCAACTTCCCCGAGGACCTCGCCGAGTCCCTCAGCCCCCTCGCCGACGTCGCCTACGTCCAGGGCGACTACGCCGAGCAGCTCAGGGACGCCACCGCCGTGATAGTTAGCATGGAGGCCGTGAGCGAAACCTACCTGGCCAAGGCGCCCAAGCTGAGGAT
>CAZYUK010000277.1:0-2118 GCA_964650675.1 uncultured Candidatus Bathyarchaeia archaeon | reverse complement strand
TGTTCCGGAGGAAGAAGGTCGGCGCGGAGTACTACGTCGAGAGGGGGGAGGAGTGCCTCAAACAGGGTAACTACCCCTGGGCCGTCGAGAGCTTCACGAAGGCGATGGAGTTTGAGCCTGGGCTGGAGGCGGCGTCCTACGGGAGAGCTGAGGCTTACAGGAACCTCGGCAAGGAGAGGGAGGCGGTGTGGGATTACATCAGGTTCCTGGAGGTCGACAGGAGGGGGCCCGGGGATGCCCAGGACGCCCTGGATGTCCTGAAGGAGTCCGTCGGCATGGCCCGCGTCTTCATGCAGAGGGACAACGCGAAATCGGCGATACTCTCCTTCGGGGTGCCTAGAATCCTGGATGAGCTGATCGTGGCGTACGACCCGAGCCGGGAATACGGGGATACCCACTTCTACGACCTCGCCCTGTCTTGGCTGAAGGAGAAGGCGGGCGGACACCATTACTATACGGGGTTCGTCCAACTCCTGAGGAAGAAATACGACGAGGCGATGAAGGAGCTTGACGCAGCGATAGGGGTGTACCCCGAGAATCCGGATCAATACTATCTCAGGGGCGTCGCGCTCATGAAGAAGACGGGGACTAGGGATGTGGCGCGCGGGTTCTTTGAGCAGTCCCTGGCCAAGGGGTATGAGGGGAGGATATGTCCGGGATGCGGGTACAGGACATCCTCAGCCATGAACTTTTGCATGCGCTGCGGGCAGAGAATGCTCGGATGATTGGGCGTCGATACGGGTTAAATGCTGCCTGCATCCGCCCAAGTTTATTCTACGCGAAGCTCCTGAATATCCTGGCCACCCTGAGGGTGACCCAGGCCCGTTCTATCAGCTCCAGCCTGGTGTTCACGGCGTTCCCCGGGAAGTAGCTTGTCCGCCATGAACCGTCAGGCTCCTGGTTATCCACGAACCATCGTAGAGCCCTCTCCATGTCCGGGTCGTCCGCCTTGAACCCGAACCGGCTGAGGGACTCGAGGGACGTGAGCAGGTTCGGCCACCAATGGATGAACCGCACCCAGTAGTTCGGGTTCCTGTAGCTCGTGTAGGCGTCCGGCTTGAAGAACCTCGACTTCAGGAGGGCGGCGGCGTGCCTTGCCTCCGGGCTCTTCCCCCACATGGGGTGGGCGGCGAACGCCCTGAGCACCATGTCTGTCGCGTTGTGGCTGAACGGCTTCGACCTGTCAGGCTCGACAGGCTCAGCCGGAGCCCCAGTCAGCATGATGGTCCTCTTCATCCCGCCGCCCGGCGGGAAGGTGAGGATTGGGACGGTCCAGCCGCCGTCGTCCTGCCTCATCGAGACCAGCCACCTGAAGGCGTGGTCGACGCGTTCATCGTCTCCATACCCGGCCCTGACGAGCAGGCCGGTGAACTCGCCCGTGTAGTAGGTGGCGTACTGGTCGCCGAGCATGCCCCTGAAGTCGCCCCCAGGGGTCTGGGTGCCGAAGATGAACTCAGAGGCCGCCTCCACCTGCGGGCTCCCCCTGTCGAGCTCGTATCGACCGACCAGGAGGCGGAGATGCTTGAACG
Organism: uncultured Candidatus Bathyarchaeia archaeon; assembly: GCA_964650675.1. Classification (GTDB taxonomy): domain Archaea; phylum Thermoproteota; class Bathyarchaeia; order TCS64; family TCS64; genus UBA8941. Next base: position 589 of record CAZYUK010000277.1, on the reverse strand, counting down.
TCTCGACCATCAGCCTGTGGTGGGGCGGGTAGCCGCCAGGCCTCCCCCAGGAGCCGTCCACATTCTGCCCTCTGAGCAGCCTAGCAACCTCGGGCAGCCTCCAGACCTCTTCAATGCTATTGACCGAATCTCCGAGCAGGTCCCGCCTCGCAAAGTAGCTGACTGCTGGATCCGATCTTAGAAGGTACGGGATGGGATCAACCTTGAGGCTGGGCGCCATGACGTTGAATGTTTTTCCTCATCAGTATAAAGAAGGATCGGCGCAGTTTTGGCGACTATTCGTCGGGCTATTCCCTCTGTAAATAATTGCCGGATAAGTTTCTCATGATATTGGGGCTATAGAATTTTGGGAACTGATTTTTTCTATCTGTTTGAAGATACGCCCATCCTCAAGGGTTACCAGATATACCATAACTTTTTCAGACTCCATGAGTGGCTGGGCAGGAGCTTGCCCACCAACGCCCACGGATAGAGGTTCAGGGAAAGAACGAATGGATAATACTCATAAAGAACGCATCGCTATCCAATTTTAATAATCTGGCTTCAGACGAAAAATATCCCAAGAAGTGTCAAGTTTAAAACAATATAA
>CAZYUK010000276.1:0-2136 GCA_964650675.1 uncultured Candidatus Bathyarchaeia archaeon | reverse complement strand
AAGCACGTCTGGAACAAGCCGGCGAACACGCTGAGCGGCGGAGAGCTGAAGCTCCTCGAGATCGGGAGGACCCTCATGTCAGGAGCCGAGACAATCATACTGGACGAGCCCGTCGGAAGCATCGACCCCAAGCTCTGCCACCAGATATTCAGCCACGTCCTGAAGCTGAGGGACGAGCTGGGCATCACCTTCCTCGTCATAGAGCACAGGCTGGAGGTCGCCGCCCAGTACGCTGACCACGTCTTCGCCATGGACAGGGGCAAGCTGGTCGTTGAGGGGACGGCCGAGGAGGTCTTCGAGGACCCGAGGGTCATAGTGGCATACCTGGGTGAGTAAGATGGGGAACATACTTGAGACCAAGGGCCTGAACGTCGGTTACGGGCCAATCCACGTCATCTACGACCTCGACTTCGAGGTCCCGGAGGGGCAGGTGACCGTCATAGTCGGACCAAACGGCGTCGGCAAGACGACGCTGCTCAAGGCGATCATGGGGCTCGCCACCGTGTACTCCGGCCAGGTCTTCTTCCAGGGGAAGGACATAACGAGGCTCCCCCCCTACGAGAGGACGAAGATGGGCATAGGCTACATGCCCCAGGTCGGGAACATCTTCAGCCGCCTCAGCGTCGAGGAGAACCTGAAGATGGCCGCCTACACCGTCAACAGCCAGAGCATGTACAACGACAAGATCGAGTTCGTCTTCAACCTCTTCCCCCAGCTGAAGGGGTTCATGGCGAGGGCGGCCGGCACCCTGAGTGGGGGCGAGAGGCAGATGCTCGCAGAGGGGATGGTGCTGATGAGGGACCCGAAGGTCATGATGGTGGACGAGCCCACGGCTGGGCTGATGCCAAAGCTCGTAAACGACGTCATGAGGCAGCTCGCCGAAATGGCGAAGCAGACGGGCCTCCCCATCGTCCTCGTCGAGCAGCGCGCCAAGCGCGCCCTCGCAGTCGGCGACAACGCGTACATGATGCGCGGCGGCAGGTTCACCTACAAGGGCAGTGCTCCTGAGCTGGCCAACCACCCGCTGCTGAACGAGATGTACTTGGGCGCCGTGGAGATACACGAGCTCAAGACGATCAAGGAATAAGCTACTCTTTCCTCTTTCAATTTTATTCATTGAGCATCCCCCAGCTGTCTTTCTGCCATCCAGAGGTTAGGCGGATGATCGTGTGATTAGAAGCGTTTTAATGTCACCTTACAAGGTGCCTTAAGTATGAACAAATGGGAATGTAGCGTATGCGGCTACATTTATGATCCCGCCGAAGGCGACCCATCCTCGGGGATCGCGTCGGGGACAGCTTTCGAAGACCTGCCAGATTCCTGGGTCTGCCCTGAGTGCGGCTCGCCGAAGAGCGTCTTCGTTAAGCTAGGCTAGGGTGTACCTGGCCCACCAGTAGCCGAGGCCATAGTAAACGTTGCCCTCTATGAGGCCCTCGACGTACCTCCCGAACAGCTCGACGAGCTCGGCGGCCGTATAGTAGTTCTTTAAGACGAGGTGCTCGCTGCCGTCCCTCAACGTCCTCAGTTTGTACGTGTTCTCGTCCCCCTCTCTACGCACGAGCCGGTCACCCACGCCCTCGATGTACGCGTTATCGGCGACGAACACCCTCGAACCCTTTTTCAGAACCCTGTGCATGGAGGCTATGAAGCCGTGAACCCTGCCCCTAGGGATGTGGCTTATCCACATCGTCGCCAGGGCGCCGTCGAAGGTGGCCTCGCCGAAAGGCGGATCGTAGGCGTCGCCGATCCTGAACTCGGTGGGGCACCGATACTCCTTCATCATCGCGATCTTGAGGACCTCCTGGGAGATGTCTATGCCCGTGATCTTCTTCGCGGTCCCGGATAATATCCTGTCCCAGTAGCCTGTGCCGCATGCGAGGTCGATGACGTCCCTGTCTCTCAGGTGGTCCTTCATCGCCTCGGCCATGAGGTCCTGCTCTTTCTGCCTTTCTGGGTCCGGCTGATTGTAGACCTCCTCGTACTCTTGGACGCGTCGCCTGTAGTAGTTGACGAGGTCGGCCATGTATCATCGTCTAGGGGTTTGGCTTTTAAATTCTGGGCGCGGCTCCGCCTGGGCTGCACGCGCTGGCTTGTCCCTAAAATGGTTTTAAATCCGTATTCACCTTTAAAGTCAAT
>CAZYUK010000275.1:0-2158 GCA_964650675.1 uncultured Candidatus Bathyarchaeia archaeon | reverse complement strand
CCGGCGCAGAGGATCAAGGTCGATCACCTAACCCTGTGCGGGGCTGCTTTTGACAATTTTTGTTCTCAAAAACGGTTAAATCGCCTCCGCCGGAGGGTTCCTTGGATAGATAGGCTTGGACTACGAGGAGGATACGTACACCGAAGTCTTCTCGGCCCTGAAGCATCCCGCGAGGAGGATGATACTCAGGATGCTAGGCGAGGCGCCGGCCACCTACACAGAGATACTGAACGCGCTCGGCGTTGACACGGGGCTGCTCAACTTCCACCTGGATAGTCTGAAGGGACTCGTGGCGAAGGGGGAGGACGGCCGCTACCGTCTCTCTGGGTTCGGTTCTTCGGCGCTGGGGCTGATGCGTGGAGTCGAGGAGCCTGTGAGGCGGAGCAGGGAAGGCTTCAGTCTTTTCGGACGCAGAGTCGGGTGGGCGAGGGTGCTCGCCGTGGTGGTCGCTGTCCTCATCGCATCTAACGCTTGGTCTGCCTACGCCTATCGGGAACTGAACGACGAGGGGCTGAACGCCCTCGGGGCGGTGCTGATGCAGACGAGGGGGCTTGTGGACGAGTCTGCCGGGATGCTCAGCAGCGGTATCGACGGTGGCGTCCTCGACAGCGGCCTCGTCGAGGCGCTTGAGAGGGACCTCATAGGGCTGAGCAGGCAGCTCGGCGTGCTCATCTACCTCGACGGGGGCAACTCGGCTGGGTGGTCCGAGGTGAAGTCCGGCGCGGACGACCTCATGGAGTTCGTCTCGGACCTCGGGGACAGAGTTGACGCGGAAATGTTCTCGGGCGATGGGGATGGTCACCTGACCCTCACGGCGGGGCAGTCCCTGTACCTAGGCAAGTTGAGGGACGGTCTGCTCGGCCTCAGGCAGGCGTTCCCGGAGAAGATGGTCCTCGACTCGAACCCCTCGGTCGAGGTCCCAGCGGAGGGGATTAGTGGGGTGGTGGAGGCGTCGGCTAGGCTAAGGTCCGACATCCAGACGGCGAGGCGCGCCTTCAGCCTGGGTGAGAGCTTCAAGCTCGAGGTCTCCGGGGGCGAGATACAGATTCAGAGATAGCTCAGAGATCTCCCCTCTTCGACGTGGAACTGTCCAACGTCCGAGGAAGCGCTTATGTTAGCTGCACTCACGGCCTCGCAACAAGGAACTACCTCATGTTCCTTCTCTTCTCCAGGACAGCGGCGAGGCCACCCGGCTCGAGGTAGAGGGTGAGGGAGAGGAAGAGTAGAGGAATCAGCCATGAGAAGGGCTCCGCGTGCTCGCCCCCCCCATGCGGTTAGAGCCGTCTCGGCGGCGTACTGGGCTGAGACCGTGATGAGTGCCCCCATCGGCGCCCAGAGGGCGCTATCTATCCCGCCCAGGAAGCTGGCGGCGAATGTGACGGTGAATAGGGCCGTCCAAAGATAGGGGTCGCCTACGAACTGGAGGGTATACAGTAGCCCCGACATGCTGGCGAGGCCGCCCGCAACGAACCAGGAGAAGACCTGAATCCTGAAAGGGTTTACGCCGCAGACCATGGCGAGCTCACTGTTCTCGGCCGAACCCCTCCCTGCTGCGCCGAGCCTCGTCCCGCTCAGCAGCCTCCTGAGGGCCAAGGCGGAGGCGACGAGGACGATGAGCGAGGCGATCGGGGCATAGGCGTCCTCAAGGATGAACGCCATAGAAAAGGCGCCTGTAGCCTCCCGGACCCAGAAGGCGTAGATAGCGACGAAGGTGATCATGACGAAGGACCCCGCGAGGGTAGAGATGGATAGCATCACGTCCTTCGTGCCCCTCCTCTGCAATGTCGCCACAACGATCAGGTAGAAGGCCGCGTTAACTCCCCCTCCGAGGAAGGCAATCGGCAGCCCGAGGTAAGGCGACAACCCAAAGAACTCAGCGACTGTATAGCCAATGTAGGCGCCCACAACCGAGTACTGAACCAAGCCTAGGTGGGGGAAGTCTGAGGAGACGTGGCCCAGCGTAAACCCTATGCCCAACAGCGCAACGACGCAGCCATAGACTAGAGCCGCCCCCAGTGAGTCGAGGAACAAGGTACCTACAATTTACGTTCATGTTAAAATGAATAAATGCCTTTAGATTCGAGGCGGAGCGCTAGGCGGGGTCGCTTTTTTAAACAGGTCCCCTGAAGTATTCGGCGGGGGACCGCGGACGGAGACT
>CAZYUK010000274.1:0-2160 GCA_964650675.1 uncultured Candidatus Bathyarchaeia archaeon | reverse complement strand
CTATTAAAGTCCGACCTCGTCGGAAAGAGCACCCTGAAGGAAGGCATGACATCGAGGCAGAGGGAGATAGATAGCAGGAAGACGTACCTGCTCCAGGCGATAACCAAAAAAGACGAGGAAGTATCTGAATCGGAAAAGGAACGGGCGTCTAGACACACAGAGATAGATGCCCTCGTACAGAAGGAGCAGGAGCTCTCAGCTGAGCTGGGCGCAAAGAAGGCCGAGCTTCAGGCGCTTACTGAGCAGATAGACATCGCCCGCGAAACCACAGGCGAGAACCAGAGACAGATCGAGTACCTGACCGAGTCCCTCGTGCCCATGCAGGAGGTCCTTACCGGGTTGGAGATCGAGATTAATACCCACTCCGCCGCGACCAGCACCATCGGCGAGAAGCTTAAGGACCTGGATGCGAAGAAGGGCGACTACGCTGAGACCACCGAATCTCTCAGAACTAAGCTTAACGAGTTTGCAGCCCTTAAAGCACAGGAGGCCTCAGGTCTCGAGGAGATGTTGAGAAACATCGAGGAGCAGATCGCCAGGCAGAAGGCGCTGAGAGGCACAATAGCTAACGCCAGCCAGCTGGCGAAGCAGGCCGAGACGACCATTACGGAGTTCTCGGCGAAGCGGGACCTCTGGAGGCATATCATAGTCGAGGAGAAGGCTCTTGAGAGAATCAGGGAGATAGGCGAAGCAGGCGCCCTCAGCGGCTACCATGGTCCCCTCAGGAACCTCGTCAAGATCGATCTCCAGCACCAGAGGGCAGCTTACAGTGCCGCGGGAGGCTGGATCAACGCAATAGTCGTCAACGACCTTAATGTCGCCCTCGAATGTGTGGATAGGCTTAAAAAGACGAAGCTCGGTATGACGAGGTTCGTCCCGCTCAACCAGCTGAAGAAAGTTGAGCCCATTCAGGAACTCAGCGAAGAGGGGGTCGTGGGTATCCTGTCCCAGCTCATCCGCTGCGATGAAGCATACACCTCAGTCGTCAACATGATCTGGGGCGACACCTATCTCGTGAAGGATGGTGAAACTGCCCTCAAGGTGAACGCGAAGGGATACAGGGCCGTCACGACCTCCGGTGATATCTTCGACCCGAAGGGCTCAATCACAGGCGGCTACTATAGGAGGCCGCCTGACTTTTCGAAGCTGATCCCAACCGAAGTGTCGATGGACACGCTCTCAAAAACCATCAAGGATCTCAGGCACAAGCTAAAGACCCGGATGACTGACCTAAAGGCCTCAGGCGGTAATCTTCGCGGTTTCACCTCCTACATGGACAGCTCGAAGGACCGGATGAGGCGTATAGACGCAGAAATCTCCGAGACGAACGATAAGATCGAGCGCCTCGCCAGGAACACAGCCACAGCCGATGAGAACATAGGCAAACTCAAGGGTGAACTTGAGAAGGAGCAAGCACTGATAACTTCCCTCGCCGAGAGGAAGGAGAAGACAATCCACCAGATCGATGAGACTAAGCAGGAGATAGCCAAGCTTAGGGAGTGGAAGCCCTCAGACGTCACCGAACTAGAGATGAGGAGAGGCGCACTAAGCCATGAGGTTGACGAACTCCAGGCGGCTCTAAACAAAGCTCAGAGTGATATCGACGTGCAGAGAGGGTTCGTTGACCGCATCCTCGCTCTCAGGATCGGGGAGGCCATCGAGAAGAGGCAGCAGATGAATGAGGAGGCGCAGGCCCTCGACGCCGAGAAACTGAGCCTCCAGCAACAGCTCGCCGATATCTCAAGCGAGATCACTACCATTGAGCTGACACTAGCCAGCGTTAAGGGTGAGGTTGAGGCGACGACCAAGATCCTCGACCAACACCAGAAGACGCTCAGGATCATCAACCAGCGATTCGATGACCTCGAAAAGAGGTGGGAAGCAGTCGATAGGAGAAAGAGTCAGATCGCCTTCGAAGCCGAGCGCCTGAAGCTCCAGAGTGAGCAGAGGTGGGAGGAGCTCGCCAGGAATGGCTACGAGGACACGGTGGACATCACCAACATAGACCTCGACAAGACGGACTCGATGCTCCAGCAGATAAGGGCGGAGAAGAGCGGCCTCGGAGCCATCAATCAGCTCGCCCTCGACCATTACGATGAGTACATGAATAACTATAAGCAGCAAAGCACGAGGATCAACGAGCTTGAGGAGGAGAAGGCG
>CAZYUK010000273.1:0-2161 GCA_964650675.1 uncultured Candidatus Bathyarchaeia archaeon | reverse complement strand
AAAACTCAAACAAACAATAACGACTAAGGTCTACTGAACGTTTTTATTTTTGATACTTTTTACTATAGTGAGCCTCAGGGGGTGCCGGTTTGGAGCTTGAAGCCATCTTCCGCCCAAGATCTGTCGCGGTGGTAGGCACATCCAGGACCCCCGGCAAGGTAGGCTACATCCTCACCAAGAACATGATGGATTCAGGGTTCGGCGGCGAAATATATCCAATCAATCCGGAGGCGACCGATATCCTGGGCCTAAGGTGCTATAGATCGGTCCTTGATGTCCCAGGGGTGATAGACCTCGCGGTGATCACGATCCCTTCGGCATCTGTTCTCCAGGTGGCTGATGAGTGCGGCAGGAAGGGCGTGAGGGCGCTCGTGGTCATATCGGCGGGCTTCAAGGAGATAGGCCACGATGGCGCAGTGCTCGAGCAACAGCTGCTGGAGATAGGTAAGAAATATGACATGAGGATTCAGGGGCCTAACTGCCTCGGCCTCATAAACACTGAGACGCCGTTGAACCTGAGCTTCGCCGCTGGAATGCCCAGGAAAGGCCGGATAGGTTTCATCTCCCAGAGTGGGGCCCTAGGCACTGCTGTTCTCGACTGGATTGTAAAGGAGAACATAGGCTTCCACAGCTTCATCAGCCTCGGCAACAAGGCCGACCTCGACGAGGTGGACTTCATAGAGGCGATGGCGGAGGACGACGACATAGGCGTCATCTTACTCTATCTGGAGTCCATCGAGAAGGGACGTAAATTCATCGACACAGCGACGAAAGTCGTGAAGAAGAAGCCTGTTATAGTCCTTAAGGGTGGGACATCCTCTGCCGGGGCCAGGGCGGCTGGCAGCCATACAGGCGCCCTCGTCGGCAGCTTCCTGGCATACCAGACGGCCTTCAACAAGGCCGGTGTCATACTCGCACAGAGCGTGGAGGAGCTCTTCGACTATGGCGTGGCATTCACCGAGCAGCCGCTACCCAATGGTGAAGGGATAGCGATAATAACCAACGCCGGGGGGCCGGGCATCCTCGCCACCGACCTCGCGGAGAAGCTCGGCGTAAAGCTCGCCTCTCTCTCGAGTGATCTGCAGAACAGGCTCCGCCAGAGTCTCCCACCCGCCTCAGCGACGGGTAACCCCGTCGACGTGCTCGGTGACGCGAGGGCGGATCGCTACAGATTCGCCCTCAACGAGGTGCTGGCGGATGGTAGCGTGAACGCTGCAATCGTCTTATTGACGCCACAGGCCATGACTGAGAGTCTTGAGATCGCGAGGAGCATCGTGGAGGCGAAGACGGCGGTGGCTGACAAGCCCATACTCGCGGTCTTCATGGGCGGCAGGGCGGTGGAGGACGCCTCAAGGCTCCTAGTCGAGAACGGCGTTCCATGCTTCGACTTCCCGGAGAAGGCGATCCAGACTATTTCAGCCCTGTACACCTACAAGCGTTTCCTGAGCAAGTCGGCCACTGAACCAGCGATATTCGATGATGTCGATAAGGATAGTGTGAAAGGGATCATCGCCTCGGCGAGGGAGGACGGCAGGGTTGTCCTCCTCTCAACGGAGGCCGCCGACGTCGTCGGGGCGTACGGGATGCCTGCCCCGGCGAACAGACTCGTCGATAACGCCGAGGAGGCGGTGAAGGCGGCCGAGGAGCTCGGCTACCCGATCGTCCTGAGGATAGTCTCCCCCGACATCCTGCACAAGACAGACATCGGGGGCGTGGCCCTGAACCTCAACTCCCCCGAGGAGATCAGGCAGGCCTTCGACAGGATCATCACAAGCGTGTCCATGCTCATGCCGAAGGCGAGGATATACGGCGTCATGGTCTACCACATGGTGCCTAAGGGGATGGAGATGATCATAGGCATGAGCCAGGATGTCCAATTCGGACCCCTCATAATGTTCGGCCTCGGAGGCATCTACGTCAACTTCTTAAAGGATGTCTCGTTCCGTCTGGCTCCCATGTCCGAGCCGGAGGCACGTGGGATGATGGAGGAGACGAAGGCGTATACTCTCTTAAAGGGCATAAGAGGGGAGGAGGCCTCGGATATAGAAGCCCTGAAGGATATGCTCCTCAGGGTCAGCCAGCTCGTTATGGATTTCCCTGAGATAGTCGAGATGGATATCAACCCGGTCATAGTATACGGTGAGGGGAAGGGTTGTTATGC
>CAZYUK010000272.1:0-2176 GCA_964650675.1 uncultured Candidatus Bathyarchaeia archaeon | reverse complement strand
TCCCGGGGAGCTTCTGGCCCCACAGCGTGTCACCGGGGGAGGTATACGTCGAGGGAGGCATCGCCGTAGAAGTCGCAGAGGGACTCAGAAGAAGAGGGCACAAGGTCGTCATGGACGAGCCCTGGACCCACGGCAGGTGCCTCGCTATAAGATTTGACCCGGAGACCGGCGTCATGTACGGAGGCGCCTCCCCAAGGACGAGCGACTCCTACGCGATAGGCTGGTAGGCTACCCCACCAGCTCGTCTGCGACGTGGCGGGCCTCCGCCCTTGTCCGCCCCTTTATCTCCTCGCATGAGCGGAGCAGGACGGCGCTGAGAGCCTTTCCCCTGTCGAGAGCCATCCTCGCCTTCAGGTAGAGAGCAGGCCGATCCGTCGGATCTGCGAGGCAGTTGTTGGCGCCGACAAGCTCCATGAATCCGCCTATCTTCGAGCCGTACCCGACGGTCACGACGGGGACTCCCTGCGAGGCGGCGAGGATCAGTGAATGGAGCCTCAGCCCGATTACGAGGCGCATGGGGCCGAGGGCCGCCATCATCTCACGCGGATGAGCCATCGGCGTGCCGACCTTCTCCGCCGGCGTCATCTGGCTGATCGTCCTCGCACTTTCGAAGCTCGTCTCCTCTGAGGCCGGTTTCCTAAACCCCTACAGCTTCCTCGCATCAATGCTCCTCGTCATCTCGGGCTTCCAGATAGTCTTCTTCGGCATCCTGGCTAACCTGATACTCCATATGAGGAGAGAGATGAGAAAGATGGCGCGTTCAGGCTGACGGTGCATCGTTCTCAAACGTGAGTTCTCCTCGCACTCTGCTCCCCTATGCCTCTAAAAGGAGTCTTCACCATCATTTCTTCCAGCACAGTTCCTCGCGTACGGCTAGATACCTACACTCTTAATGACTTTGAGCACATTATAGGTGATCCATTTACTCGGTTCACCCTTCTGCTCTAAGGTCGCGTGCATCCTACCAATTGGAGAACTATCAAGAACCCATCTGCCGTCGCTACCCTGCTTCAGTAGTAGAAGCTCCAACGCATCATTTATCCTCTCATCATTAACATATCCAAGCTTCGTAACTACAGATAGCCCTCTCAATATATCATAGAAGAAGCTCGGGAAACTTAGGTTCAGCCAAGTATTCTTTATGACCTTGAATCCGTGGTGGTCTGCCCTGAACAGCCGGTGCATTAAGAGAAATTCAACACCAGCGTCTATAATCGATTCCATCTCATTAGTTAATTTACTCTTGGGCATTTCCGAGAAGGCGTCTAATGGGGCGATTGTGCCCATGAAGCAACTATGTTTATCATTGATGTGTGCCTTCCAATAAGGACAAAGCCACCCACCATCCTTGTTCTGCACCTCAACTAACCAGTTGAGCGCCTTCGTCACCCTATCATCATCCCCGTATCCGAGCCTGATCAGCGATGCAGCCACGTTACCTGTGAGGCATGACATCTCATATTCACGAATCTGTTGCCACGCCCCCGATCTCTCATAGGTTGAAAATCCTCCTTCCTCGAGTTGAAACTGGTAGATGAATTCACAGGCCCTTCGAACACGTTCATCGCTCTTATCGAGGCCGAGTTGACTCAGAATTATGATTTGCCAATAAGTTCCCTTGTACTTCGGATTATAGGGCTTTCTTGGGTCCTCCCAGTAGCCCTCAGGCTTCTGTTTGCTGAAGATTCTCCGTACTCTGTCGTCTGATAAGATGTCTATTTTTGCTCTAACCAACTCTGGATCATTACTTTTAAGGCCAAGGATGTCTCTCATGGTGAGGTACCGGACAGAGGGGTTATCAGGCTCCAGTAACCATTCGATTGGGTTGCCTTTCAAGATCACATTTTTCATGTGATTCAACTAGTAAACCTAAGTTTGAAGATCCATATATAATCCAAGATGGCTTCGCGGGGAGTTATGGGCGGTGCAAAGTTTTATACGTTTTCGAACAAGTTCTTGCACGTATCACAACTTCAAAGTTAACGATTAACATCGAAGCTGCAGGACTCACATATTCAGATATCTCGAAGTCTTTAACTTGCCTCAAATAACAACTAGGATTAGTTGGTGATTGTTTGGCCAAGAACATCTGGATCGCGAGGGACTACGTGGCGTGCTCGGGATGCAAGCGCTGCGAGATCGCCTGCAGCCTCCACCACGAGGGCTGGATGTGGCC
>CAZYUK010000271.1:0-2185 GCA_964650675.1 uncultured Candidatus Bathyarchaeia archaeon | reverse complement strand
AGCCACAACCCGCCTGAGTTCAACGGGGTCAAGACGGTCGCTGCCGATGGCGTGGAGACATCTCGTGAGACCGAGGACAGGATTGAGGAGATATACCTCGCCGGCGGCCCAAAGCCTGCCCGGTGGGACAGTGTCGGCATGGTGATCGAGCGAGATGTCCTGGGACTCTACGAAGAAGCTGTGGTCAAGCAGGTAGACGTCTGCGCCGTCAAGGCGGCGCAGCTCGGCATAGCCATCGACCCTGGCAACGGCGTGGCTGCGCTCACGGCCCCGTGGATCGCCCGGAGGCTGGGCTGCGGTGTTTTCACGATAAACGCGGAGATCGACGGCGCCTTCCCCGGCAGGGACTCGGAGCCCCGCCCCGACAACCTCTCGGCCCTCAGCAAGCTCGTAACGGCCTCAGGCGCCGATCTCGGCGTCGCCTTCGACGGCGACGGTGACAGGTCGATCTTCTCAGATGAGAACGGCGTCGTCTACTACGGGGATAGGAGCCTCGCGCTCTTGGCGAAGGCGTATGTGGAGACGCATCCAGGCGCCGAGGTCGTCACCTCCGTGAGCTCCTCTCGAGCCATCCAAGATGTCGTCGAGGCGGCGGGTGGAAGGGTGATCTGGACGCCCGTAGGCAGCGTCGTCATATCGAGGGCGATGGTGGAGAGGGGCGTCATGTTCGGAGGCGAGGAGAACGGAGGCATCATGTACGGACCCCACCAGGCTGTGAGGGACGGCTCCATGATCATGGCCCTCGTCCTGGAGCTCATGGCCAGGACGGGCAAGCCCCTGAGCCGCCTCTTCGCCGAGCTTCCACAATATGCCCAGGCCAAGGACAGGGTCGCTTGCCCCAACGAGCTCAAGGAGCGCGCCCTGGAGGCGCTGAAGAGGCGGGTGAGGGCGCCCAGGGTAGACACTCTGGACGGACTGAAGCTATCCTACGAGGACGATGCCTGGATACTGTTCCGCCCCAGCGGGACCGAGCCCATCTTCAGGCTCTACGCCGAGGCCGCGACCCCGGAGAGGGCTCAGGGGCTCGTCGACGAGAACAAGAGGCTCATCGAGGAGACCGTAGGCTCCCTACGCTGACTGGTCCAGGATACACTTTTTTCGTCTCAGCGCTTCATCGCGAGGGCGAGGTCGAGGAGCGCCGCTTGAGGGTCCTTCGCCTTCACGACGCCGCTCGCCACGAGGATTCCTTCAGCGCCCAGCCTCATGGCAGCTGAGACATCATCACCGCTGGTGATGCCGGCGCCGCAGAGCACCCTTATCTTAGGGTCAACGCTCTTCACCGCCTCCACGGCGCCTGAGACTATCTCAGGTTTCGCCTTGGAGACCGGGATGCCTGAGCCTATCAGCTCCGGGGGCTCGATGGCGACGGCGTCTGGTCTGAAAGACGCCACCTGGCGCCCCCTCTCGACGGTGTCGACGCATACGACCGTGTGGAGGTCGGCCTCCTTCGCCCTCTTCACGGTGGCGCCTATGACCTCGAGCTGTAGCCTCCTCTCGCTGTGGTTGATCATCGTGCCCAAGGCCCCGGCCTCCGCGACGGCCTCTGGGAGGACGTGGCCTGTGAACTGGCCGAAGCCCGCCGGGTCGACGTGCTGTGCGAAGACGGGTGTCTCGCCGATCTCGGCGACTTGGGCGAGGTCGACGATCTGCGGGGCTACGGCGATGCTTACGCCGGTTCTGGAGTGGACGCGCTCTATCGTTCGGACGAGGCTGAGCGCCCTATCCCCCATCCCCTCCCTGTATGTCTTCAGGTTCACGAGGATCAGGGGGTAACCGACGAGGATGGCCTCCATGGCTGTATCCTGATATATACTCGCATGATTAGTTTTTGAGCTTAACCCATCATGGGAGGTTATTTTTTAATGAAGGTGTACGCTAATCCTAATCGTGGTATCCATGGTCAAGAAACGTCTAGTCGCGGTCAGAGACCTCGCCAAGATAAGGGCGGTCTCGGACCCCCAGATCTCGCCGGATGGCAGGAGGGTGGCCTTCGTCCACACAACCATGGACTTCGAGAAGGACACCTACGTCAACGACATCTGGCTGGCCGACACGGCGACCGGTAAGAGCGAGCCCTTCACACAGGGGAGGGGTAAGGACAAGAATCCGAGGTGGTCGCCCGACGGGAAGAGCATAGCCTTCGTCTCCACCCCGCCGGCTAAGGAGGGTGAGAAGAAGAAGCCAC
>CAZYUK010000270.1:0-2193 GCA_964650675.1 uncultured Candidatus Bathyarchaeia archaeon | reverse complement strand
CGTCGCAGCCGATCACCCTCATAGTATCATCATCGGCGCCGACACGATCGTCGTCCTAGGCGGGGAGATGCTCGGAAAACCGTGGAGCCTGACGGAGGCAAGGGACATGCTGAGAAGCCTCAGAGGTGCCGCCCACACCGTCATCACGGGACTCGTGGTCCTAGATACCGACACGGTGAGGAAAGAGAGCAAGGTGGTTGAGACAAGGGTCTTCATGCGGGATATCCAGGACGACGAGCTGGAGGCCTATTTGTCCTCAGGAGAACCGCTGGGAAAGGCCGGCGGGTACGCCATACAGGGGTCTGGAGCGGTCTTCGTCGAGAGGGTCGAGGGATGCTTCTTCAACGTCGTTGGGCTGCCCGTACCGGCACTATACGATATTTTGAAGGTTTTCGGCGTCAGCATTTGGCGAGAATGAGGGCTTTCCAACAAATATTAATCGAAATATGCCCCTTTTACCCCGCCTAAATCGCGTGGATAACAGAAGTTATTATAATATTGATGCAGGAATAGGGTTTGGGCGTATCGTTGTCTAGGAGAATCTTCGACTGGTTCGCGCCGAAGCGCGGCGAGGAGATCCTCGGCATGATGGAGAGGCACCTCGAGCTGACGAAGAGCGCGGTCCAGGACCTCTACACCATGGTCGAGGCAGCGGCGGACTGCAGGCAGGATGAGTGCGAGATGGCATTCGCAAATGTATCCAGGTGGGAGTCCGAGGCGGACACCCTCAGGCGCGATATGGTCGAGGCCCTGACGAAGAGCGAGATGTTCCCGGAGGAGAGGGATGACATGATGGAGCTGGTCAGGGCCGTCGACTGGATAGCCGACTCATCGAAGGAGGCAGGCCGTGTTCTAAACATACTGAAATTCGACAAGGCGCCGACGGAGATGAAGGTGTCAGCCCTCAACATGTGTAAGGCCAACAGGGACTGCGTCTCGATCCTCGCCGATTGCATCAAGGTGCTGCCAAAGGACTCAAAAGAGGCCATCAACCTTGGGAACGAGGTCGAGCTGCTCGAGGAGGACATCGACGAGCTGTACAGCGTGGCCAGGAGGGACCTGGCGAACCTCGAGTTCCCGGGGTTCAACACCGGCTCGATGATACTGCTGAGCGAGTTCCTGAGCGCCCTGGAGAACCTCGCGGACTGGTGCGAGAACACAGCCGACATAGTCAGGGCAGTCGCAGTCAGGCTGCACTAGGTGGCTTCGGTTAGAAAAACCAGGCGAAGAAATGAGCCTTAGGTCTCTCAGCCTTCGACCGTTATGGCCTGGTTGGGGCAGGAGTTGACGCAGGCCAGGCACATTATGCAGTCGGCCGAACGCGTCGGCTGCGCCTTCCCGTCTACCATGTCGTAGACGTTCATGGGGCAGACCTCGGCGCACACGCCCGCGCCTGTGCACTTATTCTTGTCTACCGTTACCGTGGGCATCGTTTTCACCTTCCCTTAACCAGATACGAACATCTTTAAATCTTTTCTAGTAAGGTTGAATACCCTCGCTTTTCTGGGATTACTCGCGTGAGCGGCGCGGGGCGCCGTGCATCGATAACCCAAGTCTGGAGGAATGTCTTTTTGAGGAAGATGACCTGCGTCGGTCTGGGTGACGACACCGTCTCGATCCTGATCGGCGGCGAGGCTGGGCAGGGGATAACCAGGAGCGGCTCTCTCCTCGGCACGGCCCTGATGAGGGGCGGCCTGAGCGTCTTCGGCACCAACGAGTACCCCTCCCTCATCAGGGGAGGCCACAACTATTACCTCCTAAGGGCATCTGGGAGGGAGGTCTACTCCCAGGACTCACACGTGGAGCTTGTTGTCGCCCTCAACAAGGAGACGGCGCTCATTCACCAGGGCGAGCTGGTTCCCGGCGGTGGCATGATAATAGACGAGGAGTCTCAGCTCACGGAGGGTGAGCTCAGTAGGGATGACGTGAAGATTTACACGGTCCCGTTGACGGCCATGGTGAAGAGGCTCGGCGGCCCGGAGATTATGAGGAACACCGTCGCCCTCGGCTCGGTCCTCGCCATCGTCGGATTCGACAGCACCATACTGAAGGATGTCATCGCCGGGACGTTCAGGGGCAGGCAGGAGCTGATCGAGACGAACCGGAAGGCCGTCGACCTGGGCTACGATTACTGCAAAGAGCATTACGAGGGCTTCGGCTGCCGCCTCGTGGACGGCGAGGGGACGCCCAGCA
>CAZYUK010000269.1:0-2193 GCA_964650675.1 uncultured Candidatus Bathyarchaeia archaeon | reverse complement strand
GTCAGGTCCAGGACGAACATCTCCTACCAGGACAAGGATTTCTACCTGGAATCCTTGCTCAGGGTGAGCTCTGCCCTAAGCCCACTCTCATACAGCCTGAACGGGACGGTCGCCGGCGACGAGGTACAGATAACCTGCACCCTCCAGGGGTCGAGTGTCACCGAAAGCGGCCGTTTAGGCAACGAGACGAGCACCACTGAGATAGAGCTCCAGCCGAACACGCCCCTGGCCGACAACAACATGCCCGGCCACTGGGAGCTGATCTTCAGGTCATTCAGCTACGAGCAGGGGAAGCGCTACAGGTTGAACGTCTTCATGCCGCAGATGGGGGGAGTCGTCGCCATGGAGCTCAACTTCGACACCGGCCTCCAGACGGTGACGATAGACGGCGTGAGCTACGGCTGCGTCCAGGTCAGGGAGATGAACAGCGACCTCTGGTTCTACCTCTACCAGGGGGCGCTGATAAAGTACGTGAACAACCAGCAGGGCGTGACCCTGATCAGGGCCCCCTAGGGCGGGCGCCGGAACAAGCCTGGGCTTGGTAGAATGTCGGGGGCGGAGGCTCCCCTCTTCGCCCTGATCGCCAGTGCTAGTGCGCCGTGGAGGACGATGTCCTCGCCGAGGGGTGTGATCCTGATCTCCGGCCTCCTATTGATGAGGTGCCTGTCGATGCCGGCCATGATGGGGCCGAGGATGAGATCGGGATTGTTGAGGGCAACACTGCCCCCGACGGTCACCAGCTCAGGGTCGAAGGCGTTGACAATGTCGCCGAAGCCGACGGCGTTCATCCTGCCCACCTCCTCTACGATCTCCACCGCCATGGGGTCGCCCCTGGAAGCCGCCGAGAAGATCGCCTCGGAGGTCAGCCCGGACATGTCCCCGCCCACGGCCTCGTGAAGTAGGCTGCCCTCGAGAGACCTGCTCCTCAGCAGTAGTCTAGCCAGGTTGGGGATGTTGGCGCCTGAGCAGTACGCCTCCCAGTGGCCGCGGCAGCCACAGCCGCAGAGGAGCTCGGAGTCGGGGTCGATCGTGACGTGGCCTATCTCGGGGGCGTTCCCGTCCTTCCCGTTGAGGAGGTGGCCGTCGACTATGGCGCCCCCGCCTAGGCCGGTGCTAAGCGTGACGTAGAAGAGGTTGGCGACCCCCCTGCCTGCGCCGAACGTCTGCTCTCCCAGGACGGCCGCGTTGCAGTCGTTCATCAGCCAGACGGGGACTCCGAACTCCCCGAGCAGAGGCTCGGCGACGGGGATGTCCTTGAAGGGGTAGTTGGGCGTGTTCGTTATGCGTCCCCTCCTCAGGTCTAGGGGGCCTATTGAGCCTACGCCCACGGAGTCCGGCTCGGCGCCGAGCCTTCTCGCCATCCTGACGATCTGGGCGGCGACCCCGCCTGGGCCGTGAAGCCTGTCGGTCTGCTCCCCCAGCGTGGGGCCTAGGCCACCCTCGCAGCCCACGGCGACCCTGACATTCGTGGCGCCTATGTCGACGGCAAGGTAGGACAAGGTGATCGAGAGTAGAGAGAGCTTCAGGATAAAAATGGGTTACCTCTTGGCAACGATGGTCGTGCGGAGGACCCCGATCTTCTCGACGCTCGCCTCGAGGGCGTCTCCGGGCTTCAGGAAGTTGTCGGGCTTCGTCTTGCCGTCGACGACTGGGCTCGTGTCCAGCGCCGTCCCGGCGCATGTGCCGCCGCAGACGACGTCGCCTGGGTAGAGGTACATGTCGCGGCTCAGCCAGGCGATCCACCATGGGAACCTCCTTATCATGCTCTCCATCGAGCCGTCCTGCCTGACCTTCCCGTTCACCGTCTGCCTCAGCTTCAGCCCGTAAGGGTCGCCGAGCTCGTCGGCCGTCACTATGCATGGCCCCATCGGCGCGCATCCATCGAAGTTTTTCGCGAAGAAGAATCCATCTGGGCCGCCGGTCCTGGGGCCGTCCCGGATGCTGAGGTCGTTGACGACGGTGTATCCGTAGACGTAGCCGGCGGCCTCCCCCTCCTTGATGTCCTTCCCCTTCCTCCCTATGACCGCGCCTACCTCTACCTCGTAGTCGAGCCTCTGCGTCCTCGCTGGGTATGGGACCTCGGAATCTGGTCCTACTACGTTCATAGCCAGCTTCCAGAAGCCCCAGGCGTTGTAGGTCCCTGCGGCCACCTGCCTCTTCAACTCGTCGACCGTTGTCGGCCTCCCCTGCAGC
>CAZYUK010000268.1:0-2202 GCA_964650675.1 uncultured Candidatus Bathyarchaeia archaeon | reverse complement strand
GATCTCGCCCCTACTGATCATCCCGTAGCCGACCCTCAGCCCCTTCTCCCTATCCTTCAGGAAATACTGGGCTGGCAACCCGCAGGCAACCAGCTTGCTCACAACGGCTATGATCCCGAGAACAGCCATGAGGAGGAAGTCGCCGTACAGGATCGAGTAGGGGTTAACCTGAGTCCCTATGACGACGAAGAAGAGGGGGACGAAGAGGATACCGAGATTCTCGGTGAACACTGTCACCCTCTTAAGGTACTTCGACCCGGAGACCGCCATCCCCGCCATGAAGGCCCCCACGAGAGGCGACAGCCCCAGGAGCCCGGCTAAGCTGGCGTAGCCGAAGCAGCTGAAAGTCGCGAAGATGGCGACGAGGTTCTGGTCAACCTTGTCAAGCCCCTCGAGCCGCATAATCCAGTCCATCAGGCTGGGGAGAACCCTCGAACTCACCGCGGACAAGATGAACCAGAGCCCCACAGTGGTCAGCAGAAGGCGAACGATGGTAATAGCGCTCTGAGGCTCAGACTGGGCAAGCATACTCGTGATGACGCTGGCTATACTGAGGGCGAGGACGTCGTCGATGACGGCCGCCCCGATTATGAGTTTGGCCTCCGGCGACTTCATCTGAGCCATCTCACCCAGACACGCTATGCTTATCGCGATACTGGTGGCTGAGAGCGCCCCCCCGATGATCAGGGCAACGTAGATGCTGTACCCCATCAACTCAGCCGCATAGAAGCCCAGAAGGAAGGGAATCACCACGCCCGAGACGGCGACGACCAGGGAGGCTTTCCCCGTCTTGAGCAACTCGCTGAACTTCATGTGGAGGCCCGCCTCGAAAAGCAGAAGCACCGCGCCGAACTCGGCGAAGATGGAGACGTACTCGTTATACACTATGAAGGGGCGCCCGCCGATCACGACGCCGCCAATGAGGAAGGGCCCGAACAGCACACCCGTGAATATGGTTCCCAGTATCCGGGGAAACTTGACTCTATTAGCAAGGGTTGACGCCACCTCTGCCAGGATGATGAGAATGCATACGTCCGCGATCGCGTGGAAAAGAGCCGCCTGATCCAAACGTCATACCCTCCTACAGGAGCCCTGAAACGTTGAAGTCACTAATAACTATATTTGAATAAATGAACAGAGGGACTCGGTCTTCCGCGAACCCGCATCTACCTCAGTCGATCCCCGGTATGCAGGGGGCACAGGTAAACGTAGGTGACCCAATTCGAGCCCAAAAGTCAACCGATGAGCGGACACAGCCGATGGTTCCTGATTCGCAATGGAGTCTCAACGATGCCTTCTCTAGCATCTGGCGGAATGTTGTTGGCGCCCCGGGGAAGACTCGAACTTCCGGCCACCTGCTTAACAGGCAGGCGCTCTACCTACTGAGCTACCGAGGCAACTTCCCAAACCTACACAACTCCTCCAATAAGAGGCTTCTCACCTCATCCGGCCGCGCCCGCGCCTCCACCCGCCTGAGCACCTGCCCCAGCAGATACTCCACGGCCTTCACCCGCCCCCCAGCGTAGTCCTCCACGGCCCCCGGATTCTCACGTACCACGGCCTCCACCACGGGCCGGAGATCCTCCACGCCCATGAGGCCCAGGCCCCTCATCTCCACCAAGGTCCGCGGCGGCACACCCGTCCCCACGTACTCCTTGACCAGCTCCTTGGCGAGCCGCTCCGAGATGACGCCCTCGTCAATCAGCTCCAGGAGCTCCACGAAGGTCTCGGGCCTCACCTTACTCTCCCTGATGC
Source organism: uncultured Candidatus Bathyarchaeia archaeon (assembly GCA_964650675.1). Classification (GTDB taxonomy): domain Archaea; phylum Thermoproteota; class Bathyarchaeia; order TCS64; family TCS64; genus UBA8941. Next base: position 447 of record CAZYUK010000268.1, on the reverse strand, counting down.
CCAGCCCCATGTAGTTGAGGCTCTTCATCAGGTACGTCACCAGCCACGACGCCACCCGCACCGGGTCGCGGTAAAGGGCGCAGCTCGCCTCGTAGAACCGGCTCATGGCCAGCCCAGCGTTCACTATGACGCCGGCCTGGAACCCACTTATCCCGTACTGCTCGACGAATCGCTTGATCCTCATGTCGGGGAGCTCCGGCATCCGCGACGCGATCTCCCTGACCCACTCCGGCCCCAGCCTGATCCTCACCAGGTCCGGCTCCACGATGTACCCGTAGTCGTCCTCCATCTCCTTCTTCCTGAGGCTCACCGTGGCGCCGGTCGCGGCGTCGAAGTGCCTGGTCTCCCTGCTCACGTCCAGGCCCATGGCCGCTACGCTCCGCTGCCGCACAACCTCGTAGCTGAGCGCCCTCTCCACGTTCCTGAACCCGGTGATGTTCTTCACCT
>CAZYUK010000267.1:0-2225 GCA_964650675.1 uncultured Candidatus Bathyarchaeia archaeon | reverse complement strand
GGTGGAGCTGTACACCGACTGGAAATACTATCACACAAATAACACTGCGCATGTAGCCATCCGTAACCTGTCCGAGGACTGGCTGTACGTTGGGAGAACCGTGTCAATGTTCAAGGATGTCGACGGGTCCTGGGTGGAGGTGCAGGGGTACCCCGACGATTGGCTGGTCACAAATGAGCAGATCATACTTTTCCCAGGCGCATTCTGGAGCCACACTCTACCATTATACCACCTGGGGCCCGGGACGTACAGGCTGGTCAAGGAGGCGTCACACAGGAGAGGACCAGCCGTGAACGTTGAGACCCGTTTCGAGGTCGTCGAGAGGCTCAAGAATTACTCGAACGCCACACACATGTTCGGGCTTAGATCCATCAACTGCACCCTACCAACTGTGCCCGGTAGAGTCCCTGTGGCTAAGGCCGTCAGGGTGCCCGTCACAGCGGAGGACGCCGAGGAGATAGCGGTCAACGTGTTCGGCTTCGCGGAGCCCTACGAGGTCGAAGGTAATACCAACCCTTCAATAAAGAAAGGTGATAAGTCTCTGGAATTCTCCACGCGGTACGACGTGATGTACCGCGCTCGTTCGGCGAGCGATCTACCGTCCTTCAACGACTGGAACAGGACGAGGGTCGTACAGTTGGCTGAGAAGTTCTTATCCAGACTAGAGCCTTACTGGGTCGACCCCACGCCCCTCAACTACAGTATAACAGGAGTAGGGCCATCTCACACCTCATCGCACTCCACGCTGGAGGTGGGGGTGAGGTACCAGCTAACGCTGGAAGGCGTTGCCCTTGAGGGCCCGGGTGCCGACTTCGTGATAAACGTGTGCGGGTACGAGGTCACGAGCTGCGAGATCAGGAGACCCGTCGTGGCCGTCGAGGGGTACACAGATGTTACGGTGACGCCCGAGGAGGCTGTCAGGAGGATGCTGAGGGGCGAGAGCGCCACGCCTGGGCTGGGATTCGAGGTGGATCAGGTGCTCCCAAGGGGATCAGAGCTAACCATCACCAGCGTGACCCTCACCTACAACACAGATCTGTCCAGGTACCAGGAGTGGCTGACACCCGTATATAAGATCAAAGGTATCGCCTACGTAGACCCGTTGGTGTTCGGCGAGGAGACCTCAAGCTTCCACTGGTACATCTACGCCACGGAGTTCAGACCACCAATTTAGAGTACTGCAAGTTACTCGGCGTCGAGTAAGGGACTTGAATCCCTACATCCTCATGACGATATAAGTGCATGAATCTGGATGACCTGAGAGCCACTTATTCTAGGAGGGGTTTGGATAGGGCCTATGCTTCTTCAGTGTCGTCGGTTGACTATTCTCTCTCCGCCTTGATTTCTTCCAGTTTTGTACGGACGTTTAACTCTGCTTTGTGAATCTGATCCATTAGCATTGTTCCGCCGGACTTCAATTTGCTCTGCACCGTCTGCAAGCCGTCCATGGATTTCTCCATGACGCTGTCCAGAGCCTCTTTGGATCGAGCCGAGTAGTCTGATAGCACATCCTTCATTGAACTAGCGGCCATGTCCAGTGTATCTCTTAGAGGCGGTTCCCTGTCTCTGTATTCTTCAAGCAGTTGCAGAATGAGGTCGCTATAGGGCTTCCCCTCTTTCCTAGACCATTCAAAGAGGAGAGGGTCTATCCACGTTAACTCATTTTCCTTGAAGGTGAAGTACTTCTTCTTCATCTCCGACATGCCAATGACCAGCATACCTTCTTTTATCTTCGTAAAACGGTTATGAAGCCCCAGTATTGTTTAGGGGTATGTTTTTGGCGCCGGGAAAGGGATTTGAACCCTTGTGTCCTTGCGGACACCAGCTTTCCAGGCTGGCGCTCTACCAGGCTAAGCGACCCCGGCCCAACGAGGATACGCGGAGCATGAATTTAAATGTTCGACGGCGGCTCCACACAGTTTAATACCCGGCGAAAGAGTCTATGCAGGGTAAAACCATGAACAGCACCTGGATCGACCGCAGCGAGAAGACCATCGAGCAGCTCAGGACACTCAAGGGGAGCAGGGACATGGACAGGCTGGACCTGCTGAAGGCCATGAGGTTCAGCTTCGGGGCCCTCAGCCAGAGCCTGGGGGGCTGGATGCAGTGGGTGAACAGCCCCGAGATCATGAGCCAGTTCACCAGGGACGAGCTCCAGGAGATGAGCGACACGTTGATCGACATGGTCGTCAGATTCATAGAGTACGACATGGACGTCACCAACC
>CAZYUK010000266.1:0-2227 GCA_964650675.1 uncultured Candidatus Bathyarchaeia archaeon | reverse complement strand
ACCCAAAGGGCTGAGCCTCCGAAGCCAGCAGCTCGCCCTCCTTGGAGTTATCGGCCATAATATGCTAGCCGACCCCAAAAACGAGAAGCTGCTCGATGCGATCGAGAAGGATCCCGGTTACGCCGGCTTAGATCAGGTTCAGAGGAGGAACGTATACCTCTCTCGGAAGGCGTACAACGAGGAGGCGAAGCTGCCCGAGCAGCTGGTCTCCGAGACCGAGAGGCAGCGGACCATAGCCGTCGGCATCTGGAAGAAGGCTAAGGCCGCGAAAGACTACGGGCTGTTCAAGCCCGAGCTGGAGAAGATGATAGAACTCAGGAAGAAGGCGGCGAACATCCTCATGGAGGTCAAAGGGACCAAGACTCCATACGACGCCCTCATCGACGCCTTCGAGCCAAAGATGACTGCGGACAGGATCTCGAAAGTCTTCTCAGATATGCGTGAAGGACTCATCGGCGTACTAAAGAGGATCGAGGCGTCGGGCTTCAAGCCGGACAAGTCGATCATCACGAGGCCGGTCCCCATCGACACTCAGCGTAAAATCAGCGATGCCGCGATGGATTTCATTGGATACGACACTAAGAGCCCCAACGCTGGAGGGCGTCTTGACGAGACAGAGCATCCCTTCACGACGGGCTACTACGACGACGTCCGCATCACGACCCACTATCATGAGGACAGGTGGGTCTCAAGCCTCTTCAGCGTGATGCATGAGGGGGGCCACGGCATCTACGGCCAGAACTGCCCACGTAAATGGATGTACCAGCCGATCGGCGCCAGCTCCAGTTATGGCTTACATGAGAGCCAGAGCCGCTTCGTGGAGAACATCGTCGGTAGGAGCCCCGAGTTCCTCAGCTATATGCTGCCGATGTTGAAGAAGATAGTTGGGAAGCCTCTCAGAGGCGTGAAGCTAGGAGACTTCGTGGCGGCCGTCAACACCGTTGAACCATCAAAGATAAGGATCGAGGCCGATGAGGTGACCTACGGCCTGCATATCATTATCAGATTCGAGATCGAGAGCGACATCTTCGCCGGGAAAGTCACCGTTGACGAACTGCCGAGAGTCTGGAGCCAAAAGTATGAGGATTACCTCGGCGTCGAGGTAGAGAACGACTCCGAGGGAGTCATGCAGGACACACACTGGGCGAGCGGCCTATACGGCTACTTCCCCAGCTACGCCCTGGGCAACATCTACGACGGCATGTTCCTGAAGAAACTACGCAGGGATGTCCCGGACTGGAAGAAGGCCATAAAGAAGGGCGACTTCCAGCCTGTCAAGAACTGGATGATCGAGAACGTCCACTCGAAGGGCGACCTATACGACCCCGCCGACCTAGTCAAGGTGGTCTGCGGCGAGCCGCTCAACACTAAACCGTTCATCAGCTACTTGGACAAAAAGTACTCGAAGATCTACGGTTACTAACCCTGAATCTTATCTCCCAACCCTTTTCTTTCTCTTTCATCAACCCAGAAAGCGAATAGACTGGAGCTAAAAAGGGGGATAAACGTATCATCAGTTCAAAAAGAATAAAAAAGCTTCACACACAATAAAATTCGATATGTCAACGAACGTCAAGAAGGTATATCAGGAATTTCTCGCTAGGTGCAAGGATATCTACGTCCTTCAGTCGGCGCTGGGCGTCATAAGCTGGGACATGCAGACGAAGATGCCCCCGGCGGGCGTCAAGCTCCGAGGACAGCAATCTGCCCTACTACAGGTCATCCAGCACAAGATGATCACCGACCCTGAGCTGATAAAGCGTGTCGAGTCGATCATGAACGACCCGGGCTACGCGAGTCTAGGCACGGTGGAGAAGAGGAACCTCTTCCTGGCAAAGAAGGTCTACGACGAGAACGCCAAGATCCCCGAGAGCCTCGTCGCCGATCTGGCGAGGCAGAGGACGGTCACCATTGATACCTGGAAGAAGGCGAAGGCCGCTAAGAACTACGGGATGCTCAAGCCGGAGCTGAAGAAGATGATAGACCTCAGGATGAAATCGGCTGAGATACTGATGAAGGTCAAAGCGACGAAGACACCGTACGACGCCCTCCTCGACGGCTACGAGCCAGGCCTTTCAGCAGAAGATATCACCAAGATATTCAACGACCTGAAGGCAGGCCTCTTCGACATAGTGAATAAGGTTAAGAAGACGGGCTTCGTGCCGGACTACTCCATCATGACGCGCCCCGTTCCGGCCGAGGCCCAGCACATGATCAGCGCTGTCTC
>CAZYUK010000265.1:0-2238 GCA_964650675.1 uncultured Candidatus Bathyarchaeia archaeon | reverse complement strand
GGAGTTCGCCTTCCTCGCCTTCGGCGGAAGGACGATGTTCCGCCACATCGGCTTCGGCGACGAGGCCGCCCTCAGGAGGCACCTCGCCGACAACGCCCCCGCCCACTGCTACCACTCCTCCTCATACTACAAGAACCCGGAGGCTGAGATGAGCGGCAAGGGCTGGCTCGGCGCCGACCTGGTCTTCGACATAGACGCAGACCACTTCAACCTCCCATGCCAGAAGGAACACGATAGGTGGAGGTGCAGGACATGCGGCGCAGAGGGCACCGGCAAGCCGCCTGAGCTCTGCGCATGCGGGAAGGCGGCCTTCGAGGCGGAGACCTGGCTCTGCGAGAGGTGCCTGAGGACGGCGAAGCACGAGACCCAGAAGCTCCTCGACATCCTCATCCAGGACTTCGGCGCGGACCCCTCCAGGGACATGGTCGTCAACTTCTCCGGCAACAGGGGGTACCACGTCCACGTGAGAAGCCAGGCGGTTAGGACACTCGACCAGTCGGCGCGCAGGGAGATAGTCGACTACATCAAGGGGACAGGCCTCGACCCGGAGTACATGGGCTTCAGCCCCCAGCTCAGGGGCGGCGCGCCGAGCCTCGCCGAGGAGGGGTGGAGGGGCAGGGCGGGCAGGTCCCTGTACGATTACATGGCTTCCGCCACGCCGGAGGAGGTGAAGGCCCTCAAGATCGGCAGGAGCGCCACGAGGAACATCCTTGAGAGGAGGGAGGAGGTCCTCGAATCCCTCCGCGAGAAGCCGCCGAACAGCCTGCTCCGCCTCATAGACGCCGGTTCCCTGGACAAGATCATGGCCGCCTCGATCAGGGAGCAGGCGGCGGACATAGACACAGTCGTCTCCACAGACATACACAGGCTGATAAGGCTACCCAACACCCTTCACGGTAAGACGGGCTGGCAGGTCCAGACCGTGCAGATCGACAGCCTCGCCGACTACGACCCGATGACCAGCGCCATCGCCTTCAGGGAGGGGACGGATAGGGTGCACGTCAGGTCGGCGCCCAGGTTCAGGATAGGCGAAACCGAGTACGGGCCGTACGGCGACGAGACCGTGGAGGTCCCGACCGCGGTCGCCATGTTCCTGCTGTGCAAGAAGGGGGCGAGGATCGAACCATGACAGAAAACTTCAGGGTGCTCCTCGACGCCTGGGAGAAGGAGAGGCACAGGCAGGACGTCCAGCCCCTCCCGGAGGGCTTCTTCGCCTCGATGAGCGAGTACACGTCGAGGCTAAGGGGCCAGGCCGAGCCCGCCGACACGGCCTCGCTGAGGGGGAGGCTGATGGAGAAGGAGCGCCGGTACGCCGACACGATGCTGCAGGAGATCGCCCAGCTCAGGCTCAGGAAGATCGTCCTCGCCGAGCTCGAGAACATGCCCCTCGAGTCCACGAGCCTCACCGCCGAGGAGAAGAGGCTGCAGGTCGACCTCAGGCGCCTCCTCTCAGCGCACAGCCAGGAGCTGAGGCAGGCGCTTCTCGGGGAAGCGAGGCCGCAGGAGGCCGAGAGGCTCCCCGCGAGGGAGGAGAGGCCCGCCCTCGCCTACAAGGTGGTCCGCTTCCTCCAGTCGCTCCCCGCCATAATGGGGGTCGACATGAAGACATATGGCCCCTTCAAGGCCGAGGAAGTCGCCTCGCTGCCCCTTCAGAACTCTGAAAACCTAATAAGGAGGGGCATAGCTAAGGAGGTGGAGACTGAGCCATGAAAATGCCCAAGACGATGAGGACTTTCTGCCCCAGGTGCAAGACCCACACGGAGTTCACCGTCACGCTCCACAAGGCGGGGAAGCGGCAGGCCGCCAAGAAGGGGGAGAGGCACCAGGCCGAGAGGAAGAGGGGCTACGGAGGGCAGAAGTTCCCGATGCAGCACAACCAGGCGAAGGTGACCAAGAAGATGACGCTTCAGCTGCAGTGCAAGGAGTGTAAGTACACGCTGATGCGCAGGGGCATGAGGCTCAAGAAGCTGGAGATAGAGTAAATGTCCGAATGGGAGAGCCTGATACCGAGGCCCACCTCGAAGTTCCTCAGGGTCCGCTGCCTGAGCTGCGAGAGCGAGCAGATAGTCTTCAGCAACACAAGCCACGAGGTCAAGTGCAGGACCTGCGGCGAGATCCTGGCGGAGCCTACGGGCGGAAAGGCCAAGATCAAGGGCTCGGTAATAGCCGTCCTAGGGTGAGCCCCATGAGCTTCGGGCGGACAGAGTGGCCTGAGACCGGCGAGTTCGTCGTAGCCAC
>CAZYUK010000264.1:0-2258 GCA_964650675.1 uncultured Candidatus Bathyarchaeia archaeon | reverse complement strand
GACGCCAAGCCCCCAGACTACGAGGCGATATGGCTCTACAAGAGCCCGACGGTAGAGTACGGGGTGCACACGGCGACCTACGAGGTGAAGGTGAAGACGGACGCCTCAGCAGGCGAGGTCCTCCTGAGGACCTGGATAGAGGCAGACTACGACAGGAACCTATTGATCTCAACGGAGCCGACCTTCGAGGGGGCCGAGGCGACCTTCAGCAACCTCGGAGCGGCCCTCATCCTCCAGTACGAGTACGCCATCGGCTGAGGCCGGCAACCCCGACAACAAACCACGGCATCCTCGACGATCAGCCCAACAGGCACCGCCAGGAAAAAATTTTTTTCCGTTATGAACAGCCACGGACCAATGCCGACTGATGCCCGGGCGCACGTGACCGGCGCAGGGCAGAGAACCAGGCGCCTGCCTATATAGTGGATATATATTATTGGGAGAACCCCTTTTACCTCCACCGGAACAATATATATCGGGTGGATTGGATAGTCGTACGGGAAACCGGCTGCATGAGGCAGGCCGCACACGCCTGCTACCTGGTCTGCACCAAGAACAAGAGGAGAACGAGGATGAACTATCGGGATCATCTGATGAACGGCAGTCCCGAGACAACCCCACAGAATGACACCGTCAACCCCTCACAGGCGGAGCAGAGGTGACCGCCTCACGCCTGCGGGCTGAAGGACCAGGACCTCTCCTCAGGCTCATCGAGGATGAGGAACTCGTCCCTAGCGCCGTTGTGGTAAACATAGTAGCCCAGAGAGTATGAGACACCGTCCTCGACGACGCCGATGAAGGCCGTGTCCTCGTAGGCGAGGTCGCCGTTGGCATCCAGCAACTTGCAGCCCGTCGCCCCGTAGTACCCAGACGCGACGACAGGAATAGCCTCCGCGAGCAGGGCCGGGTCGCTACTGTTGGCGACCATCAGCGCCCTCGCCGCCACCATCACCGAGTCGTAAAGGTAGACGTGCTCGTAGCTGGGGTATCGGCCGAGGCTGGACCTCGCCTCCTCCATCAGCCGCCTCGTCAGATCGTTGACCAGCGGCCGCTGCTCAGGCGCCAGGAGGCCTACGCCCAGGGCGAAGCCTCTGATGTCCCTGATCCTGCCCCCGACCGTGTACTCATCGGTTATGGTCGGGTACATCGCCGCGGTGAACCACCCTACGCCGGAGAGGACAGCACTCTTCCTCGCCTCGTTCATTATGCTGTAGTCCTCGTTCTCCCAGGCGACGAGGTAGACGAGCGCGCCGGACCTTGAGGCGACCATCCTCTCCAGCTCCCCGACCGTAGAAGAGTAGTTCATGTAGCCTGGGTGGGAGACGGGGAACGAGATCTTGAACGCGCTCAGCCCCCTCCCCTCGAAGATGCCGGAAACCGCCTCCGCGTAGGCCCTCCCCCAGTCATCGTCCCTGTGGACGACGAAGACGCTCTCGTACCCGAGCCTGATCGCCAGCTTGGCCCCCACGACGGCGCGGTAGTTCTCCGGCGTCGAAAGTCTGAAGACGGTATCCGGCTTGGAGAGACTGCTTGACGTCGACGACGGACTGATCAGGGGCACCCCCGCCTGGGCGATGTAAGCCATGACGCCCTCCACCTCACCGGAGGTCGGGAGACCAACGATCACCTGCGCGCCGTCGGCTACGAGTCCCTTGACAGCCTTCAGGGCGCCTTCTCCGGTCGAGTTTGTGTCAGCGACCATGAAGCTGAATCTCGCCTTCGAGCCGCATTCGCCGAGGAACGCCTCGAGGTCCCTCTCCGCCGACTCGAGGATGGGGACGGCGTCCTCGCTCCACCAGCTCAGCCTACCGCTGAAGGGGTAGGCTACGCCGATCCTGTAATGGGGCGCCTCGGCATTTTCAGCCTCCCCCCTAAGCCTAGACGCCTCATCCTGAAGCCTGGCAACCTCACCCTGCCTGGCCAGGAAGCCGGCGCCGAGGCCTAGGATGACGAGGATGGCCGCGACCGCGAGAGGCCTGACCAGGCTCCGTTCTGTCATCTGCTGGCGCCCACCGGGCCTAGGCCTTCTTCCTCAGTTGGCTGAGGACGTACTCCCTGATCTCCCTCGGCTCAGGTAGATCTGCAACCACCCTGCCGCCTCTTATCAGTGGCCTGAGCATCGCCTCCGTCTCCCCTCCGCAGGCAGGGCACCTCGGCTGGGCCTCGGCGGCTGGTCTGACAGAGTCCGTGAGGCAATCACTGCACCTCCAGACCTGCTTCCTGCCCCCAAGCTTCCCCCTCTTCGCAGAGGGCCTCCC
>CAZYUK010000263.1:0-2270 GCA_964650675.1 uncultured Candidatus Bathyarchaeia archaeon | reverse complement strand
CAGGCCTCCGCCGGATTTCAGGAGCTTCTGCTCCTCCGGCGTCAGCCCCACCTGAGCAGATATCGCCTTCACCCGCTCCTCGACGGGCATCTTGTAGAATCCTGATATCCTGCTCGATCTCTCAGAGGACATTTCTTGGTTCCTCTTAGACTATGCTAAGAAAGGATAGGCTGCTAGTATATCAAAAGTTCTTTTCTAGACGATTCTTGGTTCGATGGTTGTCGTATTCTGGAAAAGAAGGTTTTTGAGGGAGCGTTGAGGTCTTCAACCGATTACTCAGATGGAAGCCAATGGGGTCGGTGAAAAGGGCAAGGGCTGGTCGATGAGGAGGATCAGCCTGTACCTCGGACCGCTCCTGTTCCTGCTCTGCGTGCTGATGCCCAACAACCCCGCCATGGACGAGGCGGCGAAGGCGGTCGGGCTCACCTTCACGGCGGGTCCAAGGTATGGCCTCGGGGTCCTCCTCTGGACGGCGACGTGGTGGATATTCGAGACGACCCCACTTGGCCTAGCCGCCCTCGTGCCGCCGATCCTGTTCAGCCTGTCCGGCCTAATAACCTGGAAGGACTCCCTCGCCCCCTTCATGGACCCCCTCATCTGGGTCATCATAGTCGGCTTCGTCTTCGCGAAGGCCTTCCAAGTCTGGGGGCTGGACAAGCGCGTCGCCCTCGGGCTGGCGAGCGTCAGCAAGACGCGTGACCCGATGCTCGCGGGCTTCTTCGTCGCGAGCCTCCCGGTCTTCCTCCTCACCATCACGGGGTCGATGACGGCGGCGACGAGCATCGTCCTCGGCTTCGTCATGGCTTTCCTTCTCAGGCAGGGGTTCAAGCAGGGGAGCAAGTACGGCACGGCGACCTTCCTCGCCCTCGGCCAGGCGGCGACGACCGGCAGCCTTCTCTTCCTCACGAGCACCACGACGAACCTCATCGGCAAGAGGGTCATCCTGGAGACCACCGGCGTGAACCTCTCATTCGTCGACTGGTTCTATGTCGGCACATTCCACGCCATCTTCGGGCTGATAGTAACCTGGCTCATAGTCTACAGGGTTATAAGACCCGAGACGAAGCAACTCCCCTTCGACCCTTCAACCCTGAAGAAGGAACTCCAGCAGCTCGGGCCGGTGAGCAGAGGCGAGAAGACGACGGTCGCCCTCCTGCTGCTCACGCTCCTTCTCTGGATGATACCCGGCATCTTCTCGAACATGGCTCTCGGTAATCCGAGCCTTGAGCCGCTCAGCGCGACGCTGAGTAAGCTGCTGCCAGAGGCAGCGCCCGCCGCTCTCGCGATCTTCCTGTTCCCCCTGATCAAGGTTCATGAGCGCCCCGTCCTCAAATGGGATGAGCTCCTCTCCGAGTCTGTGAACTGGGACGTGGTCTTCCTCGTCGGCGGCGGCATAACTCTGGGGGTGGGGCTGATGAATAGTGGCTTCAGCTATTGGGTGAGCATAATCTTCAGGGACTTCATAGGGAGCGCCCCGAACGAGTTCGCCATATTCGGCTTCTGCTCCCTCATAGGCTTCCTCCTCTCATACCCCGCATCTAACACTGGGGCCGCGTCGGTCGCCTGCCCCCTAGCGGCATCGATATCAGTAGCCGCCGGGATAAACCCGATCGGCCCCATCCTGGGAGCGGCGATAGCGACGACGATCCCAAGCACCCTGCCGAGCACCACGCCGGCGATGGCGATAGCCTACAGCACGGGCTTCGTGAAGATGAAGGACATGATAAAGGTCGGCGTAATAGCCGACATCATCAGTTTCATCGTGCTGATCGTGGTCGGATTACCCCTGATCAAGTGGTTCATGGCGCTGAAGGGCATAGCCTGAGACCGTCAGCCCCCTATCCTAAAGGTTTAATTCCCTATGGGTCTCGGTTAGATAAGTTCAGGGGCTGGCTTGATGGCTGAGCAGCGCCTCAAGGCGATCTCCGTCGGCGGGACCTTTGATGTCATGCACAAGGGCCACTGGGTCCTCCTCGAGGAGGCTTTCAAGGTCGCCGACAAGGTCCTCATAGGCATAACGACTGACGATTTCGCCGCCTCCCTGAAGAAGCCGCACATCATCGACCCCTACGCGAAACGGCTTCAGGACGTCAAGGACTTCCTGGCGGAGAAGGGGCTCCTCGAGAGGGCGATATTCGTCCCCCTCAGCGATCCATACGGGCCGACCATCGGCAACGGCGGGCTTGAGGGCATCATAGTCAGCGAGGAGACCGAGCCGAGGGCTGAGGAGATAAACCAGATGAGGGTCTCGAAGGGCAGGAGGCCGCTGT
>CAZYUK010000262.1:0-2273 GCA_964650675.1 uncultured Candidatus Bathyarchaeia archaeon | reverse complement strand
GCCTTCACACTATACAGGCTGCCGACCCTGAAGCGGGGCGGCGTCGTCGGCCTCCTCGGCAGGAACGGCATAGGCAAGACGACGTTCCTGAAGATACTCTCCGGGGAGATCACCCCCAACCTAGGCAACTACGGCGAGCCACCGACCAAGGAGAAGGTCAAGGAGAGCTTCGCCGGTAAACCCATGCACGAATACCTCGAGGCCCTTTACTCCGGCTCGATGCAGGTCGTACTCAAGCCCCAGTACGTGGACAGGATACCGATGGTCGTGAAGGGGACCGTCGGGGAGATCCTTGGCAAGCTTGACCAGAAGGGCCAGCTTGACAAGGTGGCTAGGGACCTCGAGCTGGACCAGCTCATGGACAGGGACATCGGCGTCCTCAGCGGAGGCGAGCTGCAGCGGGTCGCCATAGCGACAGCCATCATCAGGGACGCTGCAGTCTACCTGTTCGACGAGCCCAGCAGCCACCTAGACGTCTACCAGCGCACGAGGGCCGCACGCGTCATAAGGGGGCTCGCGCACGAGGATAAGATGGTCGTCGCAGCCGAGCACGACCTCGCAGTCATCGACTACATGAGCGACGACGTGTTCCTCCTCTACGGCGAGCCGGACGTATACGGCATAGTGAGCAAGATACACACCGTCCGCGAGGGCATCAACATCTACATAAAAGGCTACATCCCCGACGAGAACGTCAGGTTCAGGGAGAACCCCATAATATTCCACGAGAAGCCGCCGAACGTGCCCAGGGGCAGGGCGAGGCCGCTCCTCGAGTGGACGGCGCTTAGGAAGAGCTACGGGGGCTTCACCCTAAACATCGACGCGGGCAGCATAGGCATCGGAGAGGTAGTGGGCATCCTAGGCATGAACGGCATAGGTAAGACTACCTTCATCAGGATGCTGGCGGGGGTCGAGAGGCCAAACGAGGGGGCTGTGAGCAACCCCAGCCTGAAGGTGAGCTACAAGCCCCAGTACATCAGCGGGAGCGTCGGCGGCACGGTCGAGGACGTCCTACGGAAGGCGGCGGGCGAGAAGTACGCCGAGGCCTGGTTCTCCGCCGAGGTCATCGACCCCCTGCACGTGAAGAGCATGCTCGAGCGCGAGGTCTCGATCCTCAGCGGAGGCGAGCTGCAGAGGGTGGCGATCGCCGAGTGCCTGAGCAGGGACTCCGACATATACCTGCTCGACGAGCCCAGCGCCTACCTGGACGTTGAGGAGCGGCTGGCCATGGCGAGGGCGATACGCCGAATAACCAAGATGAAGGGAGTCACGGCCTTCGTGGTCGAGCACGACATCGTGACCCAGGACTTCATCGCAGACAAGCTCATGGTGTTCACGGGCGAGGCGGGCGTGCACGGTTACGGGGGCCAACCCCTCAGCCTCGAGGACGGGATGAACGCGTTTCTGAGGCAGATGGGCATCACCTTCCGCAGGGACGGGGACACGAAGAGGCCCAGGGTGAACAAGCCTGGCTCGAAGCTTGACAGGGAGCAGAAGAACTCAGGCCGCTACTATTACTCGGGCTGAGACCCGGTGAAACGGTTAAGTAGAAGACCACATTTGAGTCAAGACATCCATATTCTGGTCGGATCGGATCCGCCTAATCCTCGGTGGTGTAGAAAAGGAATGAGAGATGAGCGCTTCATCTGCGGGATCATCATCGTGGAGACCAAGTCAGCCGAGGACGCAAAGAGGAGGGCCGACTTGATGATCGGGTGCCCTAAACTCGTGGCCTCAGGCACGAGGGGCAGAACCCTGTACTCTGTGCACCTGGTCCCGGAGGAGGAGAGGTGGTGGCTGAATTACAATGAGCTCTTCCCCCAGGAGAGGGCGGAGGTCCACGTAATAGAGGATGTCGCCTATCCCCCGGCCCTCAGGGAGGACATCAAGTCCGAGAAGCCACCATGCGGTGCAAACTGCGAAGGCTGCCGTTTCAGAGAAAGATACAACTGTGGCGGATGCCCCGCTGTGGATAAAAATCCTGTCAATTAGGGGTGATTAAGGGCATGAAGCAGAGATGTGGCTGGGGGACGAACGACCCAGAGATGCTCAGGTACCACGACGAGGAGTGGGGCGCCCCAGTCCACGACGACAGAAGGCTGTTCGAGATGCTGGTCCTGGAGGACGCTCAGGCGGGGCTCAGCTGGTCCACGATCCTCCACAGGCGAGAGCACTACAGGAGGGCCTTCGACGGCTTCGATCCTGCTAGGGTTGCCGCCTACACTGAGAAGGATGTCGAGAGGCTTCTCGGCGAGCCTGGCGTCATACGGAAC
>CAZYUK010000261.1:0-2294 GCA_964650675.1 uncultured Candidatus Bathyarchaeia archaeon | reverse complement strand
CGACGACTCGGGGAAGGTGGGGAGCGCCAGCGTGCCCTACACCGTCTACGACGACAACGCTGACACCACTCCTCCTGAGGTAACCATAGTTGCTCCATTGGATGGAGGAGTGTATCTGGCCGGCAACGTGCCTGAGACAGAGTACACCGTCACCGATGACACTGACCCGGAGCCCGTTGTGGAGGTCTCCGGCTGGAGCAGCGATGTGGGTGTCCACACGGTCACCGTCTCCGCCACGGACTCATCAGGTAACTCCGGAAGCGCGTCAGCCACCTACACCGTCCTAGGGGTCATAGGGCCCATGCCACCGCTGCAGAGCAACGGAAAAGGTAAATCCGACTACAAGGCTGGAAGCACTATACCCGTCAAGTTCCAGCTCACCGACGGCGCCAGCCTCATCACAACAGCAAAAGGCACAGTGAGCATCGGCTCAGCAAGCGCCTCCTTCCGGTGGGACGAGGCAGCCCAGCAGTACGTCGCCAACGTCAAGACCGTTTCCTCTGGGGTGGACGTGGCCGTGGTGCTTATTGTAGAGGGCGCGGGCAGCGTGACGCTGACAACGATAGTCCTTCGATAACCCCTTCCTTTAATTCAAGCCTCCATCACGGCACAAGCCTGATAAATGCAACCCCTATTCACATGGGGCATATTTGAGGTAATAACACAGGGGCTTCTGAATGACACGACGACCTCGTTCCTCCTCGGGCTGGTCGTCGTCGCGGTGATCGGCTTCGCTATACGCAACTACGCTGCCAAGAGGAAAGAATAGGGAACGCGTGGAAAATAGATGTGTAAGCTGAAGCAACAGTGACTACTTTTAAACATCAACACAGAGTTCACCTTTTACCTCAGCTCAACCGCTCAGACCCCTGAGATGAACGAAAATGATGTATAGCAACAGCATCATGAACGCAACGGAGACAACCCGGCTGAGCGAATCAGACGCGCAGCACCCAGGCAACGGCTTCGTGATAGAAACCAGCGGCCTCACCAAGACCTTCAACGGCACTGCCGCCCTGAAGGGGCTGAGCCTCCGTATCCCCAGGAACAGCATCTTCGGGTTCCTGGGCCCCAACGGGGCAGGAAAGACCACCACCATAAAGCTGCTGCTGGGCCTGATACGCCCCACGTCGGGCAGCGGCACCATGTTCGGCCACGACGTAACGACGGACAGTCTAGAGGTCAGGAGGCGCGTGGGCTACCTCGCGCAGGCGCCCAGCTACTACACCCACATGACGGCCCGGGAGACCCTGCGCTTCAAGGCCAGGTTCTACTTCAGCGGCCCCGTGAGGGCCCTGGAGGAGCGCATAGACGAGGCCCTGGGGATGGTGGAGCTGGACGACAAGGCAGACCGCCCCATCAAGGGCTTCAGCGGCGGCGAGCGGCAGCGCCTCGGCATGGCGCAGGCCCAGATACACCGCCCCGACCTCCTCATACTGGACGAGCCCGCCGCCAACCTGGACCCCATGGGCAGGCGCGACGTGCTCCGCATCATGGAGGAGCTCAGGAAGCACTCCACGGTCTTCTACTCGACCCACATACTGGACGACGTCCAGAGGGTAAGCGACACGGTTGCCATTCTGAACAGGGGTGAGCTGCTGGCCCAGGCGCCCATAGAGGAGCTCCTTGCCGGCTCAGGCAGCGCCTTCTACAACATGACAGTCAAGGGCGGATACGAGGCATCGTACGCCAAGATCACGGGCCAGCCATGGGTGTCAGGTGTCAGCGTCACCCAGGTCAACGGGCGAGCTATGCTCAAGATAAACGTGACGGACGAGCAGGCAGCCGAGGACGAGCTGATAAGCCTGGCCGTTGGCTGTGGCTCCGTGGTGACCGAGTTCGGGAGAGGCAGACACGGGTTGGAGGATATCTTCGTCGAGATGGTGGAGGGGAGCAACGGTGGCCACTGAACAGACTCTAACACCTGTGAAGGCCGCCGGCTGGCTGAGCGGCTTCAGGAACATGCTCAGGAAGGAGAACGGCCGCTGGGTCGGCACCCACGAGTGGCTCACACAGAGCGCGATCTGGATGGCCCTCGTGAACGGCATAGTTGCCCTGGTGCTCTACATAGGCGTGACCCAGTCAAGCGCCCCCACTACCATGGATACCCTCCAGCTGTTCCTCATGTTTCTGGGGTCATTCACACCATTCGGCGTGATCATCCTCACCCAGAGCGACGTGGTGGGCGAAAGGCAGTCGGGGACGGCGGAGTGGGTCCTCTCGGCACCCCTGTCGAGGGGGGCGTTCCTGCTGTCCAAGCTGGCAGCCAACTCGGCGTGGGTCTTCGCTACCAT
>CAZYUK010000260.1:0-2339 GCA_964650675.1 uncultured Candidatus Bathyarchaeia archaeon | reverse complement strand
TTCACGCCCTAGCCGGAGGCCAGGGTCTCGCAGAGGACGTTGAACGCGGCCTCCATCCACTCGTCCTCGTAGCTCTTCACATACACTATCCCCCGGCCCCCCTGCACCTGCCCGCTCCTGAAGTCCACGCTGTTGTCGCTCATCGCCTTGTAGATGTCCGTGATGTCCTCGAACATGACATCTGACACCACTAAGGGTACGTGGTCGTAGCCGTTCTCGTCCAGGATGGCGCGCCTCGTCTTCCCGTACCTGTAGATGTCTTGGCCCAGCCTGAGGTTGATGGGGTGGTGCTCCCAGAAGACGCGCTTCAGCGGGAAGAAGTCGAAGTGGTTGTCCCCCACCCGGTACTCGTGGTGGACCTTGCCGGGAGGTATCCCCAGGTGCTTCAGGTACCTGTAGCACTGCACCTCCTGGTAGCTGTTAAAAAACCTGTCATCGTAGACGTACCCGTTCCCCATGGGCTCAGCCTTCAACAACTCGGGTTCCTCGGCGAGAAAACGGGGGACACTGGGCTCGGCGGAGGGTCCTCGTCGGGAGAAGAAAGGAAGCCGCAGCATGTCACCGGGTTCTCTCGAAGTAACTGGTGCCTGCACTAGTAGTTAATACTTGCTTAGGTGGGTTCAACGGAGAAAAATGTGATCAGAACCGTACCGTTACTGGCTCATACATTGGTCTCAGCATTTAGAGACATTCTATCTGTGACTCGACAAAGTGAACACCTCTGCTATAGATGGGGTCCTACGCCACGCATCAGGCGTCGCCCGGGAGCCTGAGCCTATTCTCGAAATCATTAAAAACGTGGCCCACTCACTCATATTTGAATCAATTTGACTCTATATCTCACACAGGAAGAGGTCCAGAAGGTACTGGACATGAAGAGCTCCCTGGAGGCCGTGGAGAGCGCCTTCAGGGAGATGGGCAACGACAAGATAGAGATGCCCCCCAGGGTGTACCTTCACTTCGATAAGGGTGTGCTCATCGCCATGCCCGCCTACATGCCTGGGCTGAACGCGGCGGGGACAAAGATCGTCACCGTCCACCCCGGAAACAAGAAGGACTACGGGCTGCCCGCCGTCATCGCCAGGATCATCCTCAACAGCCCCGAGAACGGGTTGCCGCTAGCCATCATGGACGGCACATACATCACGGCCCTCAGGACGGGGGCCGCCGGAGCCACGGGCATCAAGTACCTGAGCAGGAAGGACAGCAAGGTGGCGGGCGTCTGCGGGGCCGGCGTCCAGGGAAAGAGCCAGGTCATGGGCCTGATGGAGGTCCGCCCCGGCATCAAGAAAGTGAAGGTCTTCGACATCATCCCCGAGGCCAAGAAGGCGTTCGCCGAGGAGATGAGGAAGATGTACCCCAAGGTGGAGTTCGTCCCAATGGACAGCGCCAAGGAGGCCGCCACGGACAGCGACATCGTCATCACGTGCACCCCCAGCCCGGAGGCGTTCATGGACGGCGCCTGGATCAAGAAGGGCGCACACATCTCAGCCATCGGCGCCGACACCGGCGCCAAGCGTGAGCTCATGACCAGCGTCATAAAGAAGGCGGATAAGCTGGTTGTGGACTTCATACCCCAGGCCTTCGTCACCGGCGACTTCAGGGTCCCCAAGGAGGAGGGCGTAATCACGGAGAACAGCATCTACGCCCAGCTGGGCACCATCGTCGCAGGGAAGAAGGCGGGCAGGGAGAAGCCCGACGAGATCACCGTCTTCAAGGCCACGGGCCTCGCCATCCAG
The DNA here is from genome assembly GCA_964650675.1 of uncultured Candidatus Bathyarchaeia archaeon. Lineage (GTDB taxonomy): Archaea > Thermoproteota > Bathyarchaeia > TCS64 > TCS64 > UBA8941. The sequence goes on along the minus strand of CAZYUK010000260.1, from coordinate 600 downwards.
GACGTGGGCACCGCATACAAGGTCTACCAGCTGGCCAAGGAGAAGAAGGCCGGCAGGGAGATCTAGTCTCCCCCTTTTTTGGTTCCAAGTGGCTGGGTATAAGACGTCTTTAGATCTGGTTTCAGAGCTTCCAAGGTTTATTACCTGTGGTTTGTAATAAGGCGAATTAAGGCTTTGACCTGACTGCTGCATGGTAGAATGTGAGTTTTTTTCGTATTATTTTTACATTTTATTGGGTAACAGGTTGTTTGTGGTCGAGAGCGTATTGTTCCATGCGACAAGAATATTGAAATTCACAATTTAACTAGAAAATATAAATTCTCATAAAAATCAGGGGTGGGATTCGAACCCTACCTCTAGTAGTGATATCACCATTCTTTTTATAGAATATTTTATCATCTTCTCGGGTACATGAAAGTAAGCGAATACTCCCGGAAGAATGTAAATTATGTATGAGGCCGAGTCTAATAGGGGTATTGACTTGAATCTTATCGGTTCTACGCTGTAGAAATTTGCTTAACCGGGGTTACCTTAAACACTAGGTCACCGCCGAGAAGTGACACCCATAGCCTCCTCAACCCCGCGAATATACCTGTACAC
>CAZYUK010000259.1:0-2341 GCA_964650675.1 uncultured Candidatus Bathyarchaeia archaeon | reverse complement strand
CAGCTTGGCTCTTGGCCGCAGCCTGGCGGCACAGGTCTTCATACGTGTTGATGATGAGGGTAAGCCCTGGGAGCGAAGCCACCCACACGGTCCACACCACGTCCAGCAGCAGGAATCTTGAAGGTGAATCCTACGCCCCGGAACATCCTGATCGCGTTAGCCGGTAACGCGAACGTGGGTAAGAGCGTCATCTTCAACGAGTTGACGGGGCTCCACCAGCACGTTGGCAACTGGCCGGGGAAGACCGTGGAGCGGGCCGAGGGCACCCTGGTCTACGGTGGAAGGGAGATCGATGTCATAGACCTCCCCGGCATCTACAGCCTCAGCACCTACAGCATCGAGGAACTTGTGAGCAGGGAGTACATAGCCGTCGAGCACCCCGACGTCATAGTGAACGTTGTGGACGCGGGGGCCCTGGAGAGGAACCTGGCGTTCACGGTGCAGCTCCTTGAGCTGGAGCCCCGGCTGGTCATAGCCCTCAACCAGATGGACGTGGCTGAGAGCAGAGGCATCATAGTGAACCCTGAGACCCTCAGCGGTCTGCTCGGCGTCCCGGTTGTGCCGACGGTGGCGGTGAAAGGGGCCGGCCTCACTGAGCTTATGAAGCGCGTCGTTGAGTCAGCCGAGGAGGGTGCCAAGGCGAGCCCTCCGAGGTACGGCCCAGAGATCGAGGAAAGGCTAAGGGAGATAGCGGACGGCCTCAGGGTCGAGACCCCCTACCCGGGAAGGTGGGTGGCCCTCAAGCTCCTGGAGGGCGACGAGGAGGTGACGAAGCTCGTATACGGCGCCCAGCCCGAGGCCAGGGAGAAGGTGGAGTCGGCTACAGCCTTCATCGAGGAGATGCATGGTCACGATGTGGGGAGCGTCATAGCCTCGGAGAGGTACGCGCTGGCCAGCAGGGTGGCCGAGGAGTGCACCCGGAACGTGGCCCCCAGGAAGACTCTGGGGGGCCGCCTTAAGGAGCTCACCAGCCACGGGGTCTGGGGCTACCTCATCATGGCGGCCAGCATCCTCGTCATGTTCTACGGCATCTTCAGCTTCGGCGACTGGCTCGCTGGGCTCCTGGGCCAGTTCTTCGGCGTCGTGCAGGCCGCCTACTTTGGGGCCCTTGGGCGGAGCGGGGTCACGGAGTTCCTCTGGAGCGCGCTGGCCGAGGGGCTCATCGGGGGCATAGTCGTCGCGCTTCCCTACATAGGCCCCTTCTACCTGGCGCTGTCCGTGCTGGAGGACTCCGGCTACCTGGCGCGGGTTGCGTTCCTCATGGACTCTGCCATGCACACCATCGGCCTCCACGGTAAAGGGTTCATACCCGTGATGCTTGGCTTCGGCTGCAACGTGCCCGCGGTCCTGGGGGCCCGCATCATGGAGACGGAGCGGGAGCGCCTCATATGCGCCTTCGTGGCCAGCCTGGTGCCGTGCGCAGCCCGAAGCATCGTCATCATGGGGCTTGTTGCCGCGTATGTTGGGTTCAGGTGGGCGCTGCTTCTCTACGTCATCGACTTCGTCCTCATATTCGTCCTGGGAAGGATCGCGTACAAGGTGGCGCCCGATGAGCCCGTCGGCCTCATCATGGAGATGCCGGGTTACAGGCTACCGTCGCTCAGGACATCGGCTCAGAGGACATGGTTCAGGCTCAGGGGCTTCATCTACGAGGCTTTCCCCATCATGGTGGCGGGCAACTTCGTGATCCAGGTGGCGGCCGCCCTCGGCCTCCTCAGGCTGGTGGAGGGGGCTCTGAGCCCTGTCACCGTGGGGTGGCTTGGTCTGCCCGCAGTAGCGGGGGTGGTCCTGGTGTTCGGCGTCCTGAGGAAGGAGCTAACCCTCATACTGCTTGGCTCCCTGATGGGCTCCACGGACTTCGCCAGCTTCCTGTCCCCTGTGCAGATGTTCGTCTTCGCCTTCGTCGTGATGGTCTACGTGCCGTGTATAAGCACGGTGGCGGCCCTTGTGAAAGAATTTGGTGTCCGGGACGCGGCCATCATCAGCTTAGTTGAGGTGTTGGTCGCCGTAATACTCGGGGGTGTAATATTGAGGGTTCTCCTATTACTGGGCCTGCCTTAGTATTATGGGGGTATTATCGGGGTAATACTCTGGCCCGAGGGTATTAGATGCGGGGGTTCAGGTGGGTTATCCGGGGGTTCCGCGGGTCGTTGTTGTCGATGATGATGTCGGCTCTCCTCTTCGGCGCAGAGTGGAGGTGGTAGAGCTTCTGCCCTGGGATGTACCTCTGGGCGTAGAGCCCCTCGTGGTCCTCCGTCTCCTCGCCGTTGTCCATGCCCCTCTGCAGGCCCCTGCGCATCATCTCGTCGTACGATATGTCCAGGTAGATTCTGAGGTCCCA
>CAZYUK010000258.1:0-2368 GCA_964650675.1 uncultured Candidatus Bathyarchaeia archaeon | reverse complement strand
TGACGCTGCCGATGGGCATCCTGGCGGACAGGATAGGGAGACCGAGGATCATGACGGTGGGCATCGCAGCCTTTTGCGTAGCTGTCATCATCCACCTGACATCGGCTTCGATACCACTCTTCATGGCCGCCCGCTTCCTGTTCGGGGCCAGCAACGCGGCCTTCGTGGTCCTCGGCCCATTATACTCCTCGTTCTTCGACGCCGACGACATGGACAGGGCATTCGGCCTCATGGGTTTCCTCAACATCTCAATGTCCGCGGTCGGTAGCCTCGCCGGGTTCATACCCCTGGCGCTCGTCTCGACCTTCGGCTTCAGCCTGAGGATGTCCTACTGGACGCTTCTGCTGGCCGCGGCGATCATCTTCTTCACGACGTACCCGTTCTACCTGCTCTCTGTCCGTGGGGCACATCGCGCCGAGCAGGCTGCTCCACGGAGGTTCGTCCTGGAATCCAAGGGGGTCGTTGTGAAGTTCTTCCTCCTGAACCTGATCGGGCAGAGCGGCGTGGGCCTGCTCTTCAACCTTTTCCCGTTCTACGTGAACGCGAAGTTCACGGTCGAGTCAGACGCCCTCGGTGCGCTCTTCTTCGCCTCGGCGTTCGCCTCGGCGACGGCGAACATCCTGGCCCCGAGGATATCCGCCAGGATAGGGACGCTGAGGACGATCGTCCTGGCCTTCGGCCTCTGCGTGCCGTTCTTCTTCATGATCCCACTGGCCCCCAGCTTCGCGGCGGTGGCCGTCCTCTACATCGTGCGGATGGGGTTCGCGAACATGTCTTCGCCCCTCTCCTCCTCCCTCTTCATGAGGCTGCTCTCCCCTGATGAGAAGGCGACTGCGAACAGCATCGTCTCAATGGCCGCCATAGGGGGCCAGGCGATGTCGACATGGGCCTGCGGGCAGCTCATGGAGGTGTCCCTCGACCTCCCGATCTTCCTCGGGGCGACGATATACCTCTTCAACACGGCGGCGTCCTTCTTCCTCCTCAGGGGCGAGAAGCCGAGGGCGGAGCCGGCCGCCGTCCTCGTCGCGAAGCCCGCGAAGGTCGAGGGACCGGTGCTCGCCCATAAGAGGTAATCTTTAATCCGGTAATTTCTCTCTCTTCAGCGATGGTCAGGCGCAGGGTCATCCTGGTCGTGAGGGACGGCTGGGGCTACTCCGAGGAGGAGAAGGGAAACGCGGTCAGACAGGCCCACACGCCGAACGACGACAGGTACATGTGCGAGTACCCCTGGACGCTGCTGAGGTGCACCGGGAACGCGGTCGGCCTCCCGGAGGGGACCCAGGGGGGAAGCGAGCCCGGCCACCTCACAATGGGCGCAGGCAGGGTGGTCTGGCAGCCCTACGAGGAGATTAACCAGGGCATAATGAACGGCTCCTTCTACTCGAACCCAGCCCTGTTGGGGGCCGTCGAGAACTGCAGGAGGAACGACAACGGCCTACACCTGATGGGCCTACTGAGCGACCAGGGCATCCACGGCGCGACCAAACACCTCTACGCACTGCTCGAGCTTGCCAGGAGAAACGGGCTGGGAAGGGTCTACGTGCACTGCTTCCTCGACGGCAGGGACGTCCCAGAGAGGAGCGCCGAGGCGTTCATCCGTGAGACCCTGGCCCAGATCGCCGAGAAGGGGGTAGGGAGGATAGCCAGCATCGTGGGCAGGTACTACGCCATGGACAGGGACACGAACTGGGGGCGCACCGAGAGGGCGTACGACCTCCTCACGCTGGGCGCGGGCCATGAGGAGACGGACCCCGTCCAGGCGGTGAGAAACGCCTACACGCGCGGGGCGGCGACGGACTACTACGTCGAGCCGATAGTCCTCACGGACGGCGGGAGACCCGTCGCGGTCATGAGCGACGGCGACTCGGTGGTCTTCTGGAACTTCCGGAGCGACCGCGCGAGGCAGATAACCTACGCCCTGACCCAGCCCGACTTCAAGGGCTTCGAGAGGAAGGCTTTCCCCCGCGTCCACTTCGTCTGCATGAGCGGCTACGACAAGCGCCTGGCCCTCCCAGTCGCCTTCCCCCAGCTCCCGGTGACGAACAACCTCGGCCAGATCCTCGCCCGGAACCACCTGCGCCAGCTCAGGATAGCGGAGACGGAGAAGTACGCCCACGTCACCTTCTTCTTCAACAGCCAGGTAGAGGACCCGAACCCAGGCGAGGACAGGATACTCGTGCCGAGCCCGAAGGTCCCAAGCTACGAGGAGAAGCCTGAGATGAGCGCCCCCGAGATCAACGGCAAGCTGATCCCCGAGATCGCCTCCGGAGAATACGACTTCATACTCGTCAACTACGCCAACGGCGACCTCGTCGGCCACTCCGCCAACCTCCAGGCGGGCATAAGAGCGTGTGAGACCGTGGACAGG
>CAZYUK010000257.1:0-2377 GCA_964650675.1 uncultured Candidatus Bathyarchaeia archaeon | reverse complement strand
GCCCCGAGGAGATGAACCATGAATAGATGCCTCTTCTGCGCCGTAGCGGCGGGCAGGGTCCCCGCGCACATCGTCTACGAGGACGAGAGGACCGTGGCCTTCCTTGACATCCACCCGAGCGCCCCCGGCCACACGCTGATAATCCCGAGGGTCCACGCGGCCAGGATAGAGGAGCTCCCGGTCGAGGACGCCATGGCCCTATTCGTCACACTCCACAGGCTCGCCAAGCCGATACGTGAGGCGATGGGCGCCGAGGCGGCGACCGTGGGCATAAACGACGGCCCGGGGAGCGGGCAGGAGGTCCCCCACGTGCACATCCACGTCATCCCCCGCCGGAGCGGGGATGGTGGGACGATAGTCCAGAGCCTGGCCAGGCACCTCAGCCGGCCGTCCCCGGAGGAGCTCAGGGAGACAGCCGAGAAGATCAGGCGACTAGCTGAGGGCTGACCGGCGCCTATCCGATCTTCTCGACTATGTAGAGGAAGTTGACGCCTGCCCCCATCCCGCCCGCCGTGAACTTCGGCAGGACGTTAGGCACTATGGCGACCACCTCCCCCTCCAGGCTGTTGAGGAAGTTCTCCAGGTAGACCTGGTCCCTGGACATCCTGATGTCGAACCTGTGAACCCTATACTTCTTAACCATCACAGATACCTCGCGAACCCTACACGGTTGCCTTGAAAAGTGTTTGGCTTCTACGTCGCCGTCACGGGGGACGCGGGGCTAGAGTGCCGAGAAGAAGGTTCTGAGCCTGTCCTCCATCTCCCTCCCCATGCCGTAGACGTTGTGCTCCACGCCCGGGAAGATGTTCAGCTCGACCCGGCCACCGGCCCTCCTCAGGGCGTCGGCGAGCGGGACGGCGTTCGTATCCGCGGGGATGTTGGCGTCCTTGAAGCCGTGGTAGATCGCGGTCCTCGGCAGCCTCATGCCCCCTCTCAGGGCCCTGAGCCTCAGCAGCGGGTCATGAGGCCCGATCCTCTTAACCGCCTCGTCGTCCGGCGTGTCCTCAGGCAGCCCGTAGGCCCTGAGGCAGACGTCCTTGAACTTGTGCTCCCTCACAACCGCGTCGAGGTTGGCCACCGCCTGGAGTACGGCTACGAGCCTCGCCCTCCCCGCGAAGGGGCCCAGGACAGAGTTCCAGATAAGCGCCCCGCCGAGCCCACCGCCCATCAGCCCGAGCCGGCCCATGTCAAGCCCCGGGCAGGTGTCCAGCGCATTGAGCAGGGCGGCGTTCGCCTCGACCGCGCAGTCGTTTCCCCAGTGGTCGCCGCAGGCGTGGGAGCCGGCGACGACGCAGCCTCCGCCCTCCATCACCGCGCGCAGGAACGTCGCCTTCGACTCGGTGTCCGGCCAGTCGGCCTCCCCCTCCCTGACATAGCCTCGCGCACCGTGGTGGTGCATGACTACCGGGGCCTTGCCACCGGCCTTGAACCCGGCGGGGGTCCATAGGTAGCACCACTCGCCGCCCGCCCTGAAGTAGACCCTCTGCTCCCCATCCTTCAGCCTCGGAATCACGCCCATAGAAGCCACGGTTAAGACAAACTCCCAGGGGAGTAAAAGTCCTCCGCCCGATAGCTTCTAAAACGCTGGGCCACCGTGAGTAACGTATGTACATCCTCTTCCGGCCCTACATGGTGGGGGAGATGGAGATCAGGAACAGGTTCATGCGCTCCGCCACCACCTCTGCCTACGCCGACTCAGAGGGCGTCGTCCGCCCAGAGATCGTGAGGCTATACGAGGGGCTCGCGGAGGGCGGCGTGGGCCTCATCGTGAAGGGACACCTCTACGTCGCGGATGAGGGGAAGGCGCACGTTGGGATGGCGGGCATAAGCAGCGACAGGCACATCCCCGGCCTGAGGGAGCTGACAGACGCCGTCCACAGGCACGGCGGCAAGATAATCGCCCAGCTAAACCATGGCGGCTACCAGGCGGGAGCCGGGGTGAGGATGGGCCCCTCAGACTACGCGGACGATGACTGGACCGCCCGCAGGATGACGACCTCCGAGATCTGGGGTGCGGTCGATGCCTTCGGCGCGGCGGCGAGCCGCGCTATGGAGGCCGGCTTCGACGGCGTCCAGATACACGGCGCCCACGGCTACCTGATAAGCGAGTTCCTGAGCAGGCAGGCGAACACCCGCGCCGACGAGTGGGGCGGCAGCCTCAGGAACAGGATGACGCTCCTCAAGGAGATATACGACGAGATACGTGGCAAGCTGGGCCCCAAGGTGCCTGTCGCCCTCAAGATGAACTGCGACGACTTCAGCCCGGACGGCTTCACGGTCGACGAGGCCGCCGAGGTCGCCGGCGAGCTCTCCCGTCTCGGCGTCGACTTCGTCGAGGTGAGCGGCGGCGGTCAAGGCGAGGACCCGCGCCTGCGCG
>CAZYUK010000256.1:0-2377 GCA_964650675.1 uncultured Candidatus Bathyarchaeia archaeon | reverse complement strand
GAGATATCCCCACAGAGGTCCTCTCATTGAAGTAGATGAACATGGATATCGTGGTATACGAGGACGAATACTTCGTCGTCCTGAGCCCAGACTACCCTCTGAACTGCAGGGAGGACGGCGGTCACCTCATCATGGTGAAGAAGGAGAAGGTCACCGATAGATCCGACATGACTTACCGGGAGGCCATCGACTTCATGCGGGTATCGATGATGGTTGGGAAGGCGATGTATCGAGTCCTCGGTGTAGAGAGGGTGAACTACGAGGATCTGGCTAATTGGGGCCTAGACGATCCCGGGGGCCCGAAGATGCACCTCCATTTCTTCGGCCGCGCGAGGAGACAGATACACCAGATCAGGGGGCAGCATATTTCGTTGTTCCCGAAGGGTCACCTCATCTACGATGGACATCTTAAGCCATTCACGAAAGATGAGACCGATAAGCTCAGGGTGAAGATAGAGGAGATAAGCCACGAGGAGAAGTACGTGAAGATGGCAGAGCTCGCGGGTCTAGGGTAGTAACCTTTCACCTGTAGACGACTCGCGCACGCGTGCGTCAACGCGCTACACGCGCGAACGCTAACACGTTCGGCGCGTTGGTCGCCTGTGAACCGACATTCGCCTAGTACGGCCATCCGAATCTCAGATATTTAAAATCTCTAATGTCACGTGACCTATGTGTACATGAAGCAGTTTCAACTATTCTTCTTAGGTGGCGCACGTGTAGGTAGTAGTCCGAAGAGAGTCCTCTAGAAAGGCTCACCCATATTATCCACTAGGCATCCAGGTGAAATGAAAAAAATGAGGATCCTACTTCGTTGTAAGCGTGTAGTTGACGCCGAGGGGCTGGAGAGCCTCATCGATCTTCTCGATGAAGTTGTTCAGCTCGTCCATCGATGGCTTCTTGAACCATTCGAAGTAGAAGTCATAGTCGCCTAGTTCCTCGCCTGATTTGCTGATTATGGTGCCGCATCTCTTCCTCGGCACCTCGCCGACGGTTGAGAAGTATTCCTGTATATCCATGTAGTTGATATCGCCATAGGTGCTGAGTTTAGGCGAGTAGGAGATGAACGCGTCCCATATACAGACCTCAGGGAACCCTATAGCGACCTTCTCGAGGGCCTTAATGGCCTTCAGAAGGGGGGGTCCGAAGATCTTCACATAGCTTTTCATCTTTCTGAACCTCTAAATATTCCTCGTGAAAAATAGTTATTAAAGGTTCTTTTTTATCTACTCATTAAAAATAGAAGATTTATGCTCTGTGGACTATCAATTAGAGGCTTGAACCCCACGCATCTGATCTACCTATCCCTCACAGGTTCACCAACATATTATACAGCGAGACCTTCCCGGTCAGCTCCCTAACGATGTTCCCCATGCTCCTAGCCAGGCTGTGCTCGCCGAAGAGCCGCTTAAACGTCGAGTAACACGTCTCCACAGCCCACCTCCTACCATACCCGGTGAACTCCTGCCAAGTAGCGTACCCCAGCTCCCTGATCATCCCCACCGCGCGGCCCCTCGACGGCGGACCCGTATCCGATCGGGCATTCCTCTTCGGCTTCACCACAGCCTCCACACCCAGACCCTCCAGGAGCCCGTAGACCCTCGAGGAATCGTAGGCGCAGTCCCCGTAGAGCCTGGCCACGCGCACGTTCCGGCGGCTCTCCTCGACGAGGCCCGGCAGCTCCTTCACGTCGTGCTCGTCGTCCGTGGACACCTCCATCCCCACCACCTCATGCGTCTCGACGTTGACGGCGAAGTGGAGCTTCACGTACCGCCTCTTCTTGCCGTGCTTCCTCTCTATCCAGCCTCCCGCTTTGTGTACGCTGATGCCTGTGCTGTCCACCGCTATCGTGACGGGCTCCGTGGATTCCCTCAGATCCCTGTAGGGGTCGATGGGTAGGCGTAGGATCCGTTTCCTGATGCCGCTGTAGTCGCCGCTGGGGAGCTCGGGTACCAGTCTGTTGAGGATCCTGGTGTAGCCCTCGAGCTGTCTGTAGGGCATCTGGTAGAGGTATCTTACTGCTGCGAGGAGCTGTATGTATGTGTTGGCTAGCTTGTATCGGGGTCCGGGTCTGCCCTCGTTCATTTTTTGGAGTTCTTTTTCGTGGTTTTTGAGGGATTCCAGGTCTAGGATTAGTTCTCCTCGCCTGATGAGCCTCTCATCGACTGTTTTCCAGTTCATTGTCTAGTAATATGCCGCGTTTGATCTAAAAATTTTACTGATAGTACACAATGCAAAAAGAATCACTCTTTTAGATGCTTCTCCAGGTTAAGTAGCTGCTCATCAGCTTTCTCGAACTTACCCTCGGAGATCATCTTCCGGGCCTCTCCCACGTGCTTGGAAGCACACCCATGCAGATTCTTAGCGTGTTCACATC
>CAZYUK010000255.1:0-2377 GCA_964650675.1 uncultured Candidatus Bathyarchaeia archaeon | reverse complement strand
TCGTAGAAGCTCATCTGTATCCATGTGAGCATGGTGCTCAGCAGGGCGCCAGCCGCGATCTGCTTCATGTCGTGGGCCTTGAGCTCCATCCTCGCCCAGGCTACGGGGATGATCATGAGGAAGAGGGGAAGCATCCAGCTTCCGAGGAGGTAGACGAGGGCCGTCACGGGGCTGGTTATCCCCGAGGCGTGGATGCTGATCTTCCACCTCGAGGTTATGAGGAGGAGGACGAAGCCGTTCACGAAGTAGCATGCCATGAGGGCGGTGACTGCGGTCGGCGCGTTCACGGTTATGAGCGCCAATACGCCTAGGAGGTAGAAGATCATCGACCAGAGGAACGGGATCGTCCTCGTGTCCCTGTCGTTGGCGTAGAAGTCCTTGATCACCCTGAGCCTCAGCAGCCCCCAGACCATCACCAGGGGCAGCACGGAGCCGAAAAGGGTGGTTATCGCTATCAGCGTGGGTGCCTGCTCGGTATTCTGTACGAGTATGAGGGGGATGAAGGTGACGAGGGTTATCAGAGGCGCGTTGAGAACGGCAGATACCCCTAAGGCTAGTTTTTTACGGTCCAAGATCAGGCGCCTGATGTTCGTATACGCTCTTTTCTAGTTTATAACACTTTTACCTGCCCCTTCTCGAGGCTTCCGCAGCAGCAGAGGCCCTCCTTCCCCCTCTTGTCCTTGATGACCATAAGCTCGCAGTCCTCGGCGCTCCTGGCTGTGCTGCAAAGCGGGCACCTCCGCGCCTTCCTCATCTCTTAGCCTCCCTCCTCTTCTTGTAGTCCATTATAGCCTCGTGTAGGGCGTCGGCGGCCAGGTTGCTGCAGTGCATCTTGACAGGCGGGAGTCCCTCGAGGGCGTCTGCGACGCTCTGGCGGGTGATCTCGAGCGCCTCGTCGACGGTCTTGCCCTTCGCGAGCTCTGTCGTCATGCTGCTGGTGGCGATCGCGGCGCCGCAGCCGTATGTCTTGAACTTTATGTCGGCGATGCGGTCGTCCTTGACCTTGATGTACATGGTCATCATGTCGCCGCAGACGGGGTTTCCGACGGTCCCGACGCCGTCCGCGTCCTTTATCTCCCCTACGTTGCGGGGGTTCTTGAAGTGCTCGAGCACCTTCTCCGAGTACATGTCACCTTAGCTCCTCGGGGGTTATCGGGGACATCGCCCTGAGCCTCTTGACTATCCCCGGCAGCTGCCGTATCAGGTATTCGACCTGCTCACTATTATTGTCTTTGCCCAGCGTGAATGCCAGGCTGCCGTGGGCGTCCTCGGGCTTCAGGCCGGTGGCCAGGAGGCAGTGGCTCGGCTCCAGGGTCTTGGCGGCGCACGCGCTTCCGGTCGAGGCCTGTACCCCCACCTCGTCGAGGCTCAGGATCAGGGATTCCCCCTCTATGTAGCTGAATCGGACGTTAGCGTTGTTAGGCGTCCTCCTCGTCGGGTGGCCGTTGAGGTGGGACTCGGGTATGGTGAGCAGGCCCTCTATGAGGCGGTCGCGCAGCTTGGTGAGCCTCTCCGCCTCTGCCGGCATCTCGGCCTTCGCGAGCTCGGCTGCCTCACCGAAGCCGACTATCCCCGGCGTGTTCTCGGTCCCCGAGCGCATCCCCTGCTCCTGCCCCCCGCCTATGATCAGGGGCTTCGGCCTGAGCCCCTTCCTCAGGTACAGGGCGCCGACCCCCTTCGGGCCGTAGATGTCGTTGCTGCTGAGGGTCATGAGGTCCACGCCCTGCCAGGCCGGGTTAAGCGGTATCTTGCCGAGGGCCGCGGTCGCGTCCGTATGAAACAGCGCGCCGTGCCTGTGGGCGATGGCCGCCGCCTCCTCTATGGGCTGGATGGTGCCTATCTCGCCGTTCGCCGCCATGACGCTGACGATGACGGTCCTGTCGTCGACGAGCTCTGCGAGCTTGTCGAGGAGGATCACGCCGTCCCCGTCGACGGGCGCGTACTGGATGTCGAAGCCCTGGCGGCTGAGGTCCTTGGCTATGTTGATGAGGCTTATGTGCTCTATGGCTGAGACGACGATCTTGTTTCCCTTCTTGGCCAGGCGGGGCGCCATGCCCGTGAGGGCGAGGTTGTTGGCCTCCGTGGCGCCTGAGGTGAAGACTATCTCCTGGGGGTCGGCGCCTATGAGGTCGGCGACCTGTCCCCTGGCCCTGTTTATGGCTCTGAGGGCCGTGAAGCCGTATGAGTGGAAGCTTGAGGGGTTGCCGAAGTGGTCGGTGAAGTATGGAAGCATCTCCCGGAGGACCCGGGGGTCGACGGGGGCGCCTGATCCGTAGTCCATGTAGGCCTTCAAGGCTTTTCTCCTTTTGTTTGAAGTGGTTTGGGCGAATTAAAACCTTGGCGCGGGTTGCGGGTGGGTGGGCTCTTTTCTCTGTTC
>CAZYUK010000254.1:0-2379 GCA_964650675.1 uncultured Candidatus Bathyarchaeia archaeon | reverse complement strand
CCCATAGAGCTCCCGAAGCGTCCTCCATGTAGTAACCGAGGACCCAGGGGGCTAGAAGCTGAGCTGAGCCGCCCGCATTGCTTGGATTTGAATAGTCAACGCCGTAGAGGCTCAGGATCCCCGATAGGATGGCAGTGATCCAGCCGAAAATTAGAAGGAAGGTCATCGGCTTCCTGAACCCTCTCTCGTCCTTTACCGACTTAAAGGCTCTAATGGGATTAAGAACGATCCCGAAGGCTAGACTGATCATATCTATGTAATACATTGCTAATGAACACCCCCTTTCCGCACGAGTGATTTAAAATGGTGTGCAAGTTTAATTAAAATTCTTTGAAAAACTCCGTATGCGCGTGCGATTATAAGAGTATTTAAGTAATTTAGGTGAGCTTAACATTTATATATTTTAGGCATACCTAAAAACGTTGATACGGGATGGGTGAGAGTACCGAGGAGTACCTGGAGGCGATCTACGCCTACAACGAGCGAGGGGAGTCAGCGAAAAACCAGGACCTATCCGAACGACTGAAAATCTCCCCGCCAAGCGTCACCCAGATGATCAAGAAATTGGCAGATGAAGGCTTGGTCACATATGAACCCTACAAGGGGGTCATACTCACCGGTAAAGGGATGGCTAGGGCTCAGAGGATCGTCAGGAAGCACCGTCTTCTTGAGAGGTTTCTCCATGACATCCTGGGACTCGGAACTGAGAAAGTACATCCAGAGGCATGCAGGTTGGAGCATGGCCTCGGAGACGAGGCGACCGCCGCCCTATGTGAGGCATTGAATAATCCAAAGACGTGCCCGGACGATAGCAAGCCGATACCTACCTGCACCTTAAACACTGAGGACTGCATGCAATGCAAAAACATCAGAGAGGATAGCGGACAGCTCAGGCTGCTTACTCAGCTCAGCAATCTTAGGCCAGGAGAGGTAGGCCGAGTCGCATTCACGAGAGGGGGTGGTAACGCTTCGCAGAGGATAATGGACATGGGGCTTTGTCAAGGCACAGTAGTTAAGGTCGTAAAGGCTGCACCATTTCATGGGCCAATAGAAGTATCGGTTAGGGGGACCTTGCTTGCCATTGGGCGTGGGCTCGCTGAGAAAGTCTTCGTCGAGGTCGAGAATGTGGAAGGTAATAAGCCTGCTGTAGATGAGTCTCACAAGTTAGTTGCGAAGTGATGCCTTGAATCAAGATATCCGGACAGGGGGCAGTTCGGATCATCTTGCGATAGCGTTAGCTGGAAACGCTAACGTCGGTAAGAGCGTGATTTTTAATCAACTCACCGGTCTCCACCAACATGTAGGCAACTGGCCGGGTAAGACTGTGAAGCGGGCCGAAGGTACACTAAGCTTCGCCGGTTACACAATAGATGTGGTTGATCTACCTGGCATATACAGCCTCAGTATATACAGCATCGAGGAACAGGTGAGCCGGGAATACATAGCGGTAGAGCACCCAGATGCCATAATCAACGTCGTCGACGCCTCAGCGCTTGAGAGAAACCTCTTCTTTACGATGCAGCTCCTCGAGTTGGAGCCTCATCTCATAATAGCTCTGAACCAGATGGACCTCGCCGAAAAAAGGGGGGTAAAAATCGACGTAGATCGCCTCTCAACGCTACTTGGAGCTCCTGTAGTTCCAACGATTGCGACCAGAAACAAAGGCCTACAGGAATTGGTGGTTGAAGCTATTCGAATCCATGAGGAGGACACGCTGGTCTCCAAGCCACTACCATTCGGATCAGAGATCGAGTCTTCGATAGACGAAATAACTAGGAGTCTCGAAATCGAAGCCCCTTATCCAACTCGCTGGGTCGCGATAAAACTACTCGAGGGAGACGAAGAGATAGGGAAACTCGTCTTCGATAAGAAGCCTGAGTTGAGGGCTACCGTTGAATCTATTCAAAGGAGGATCGAGGAGATCCATGGACATAACGCAGCTAGCATCATAGCCTCCGAGAGGTATGCACAGGCGAGCAGCATAGCCAACGAGGTCTCCACTCAGACCGAGCCTATTAAAAGCATTAGCAGTCGACTTGGAGAGGCCACGGACAACCCCATCTATGGCTACATAATCATGATCACAGTCATCGTCGGCATATTCTACACGATATTTGCGCTCGGGGGCTATGCCTCGAAACTGCTGAACTCGGCATTCGAAATAATTCGACTATCGTACTTCTCCATCCTGGGGAGTGGCCCTCTGCAAGACCTCGTCTGGAGCGGCTTGATCGAGGGAATCATCTCGGGGACATCTATCGCGTTGCCGTACATAATCCCGTTCTTCCTCCTCCTGAGTCTACTCGAGGACTCTGGATACCTCGCTAGGGTAGCATTCCTGATGGACTCCCTCATGCACAGGATAGGTCTCCACGGCAA
>CAZYUK010000253.1:0-2406 GCA_964650675.1 uncultured Candidatus Bathyarchaeia archaeon | reverse complement strand
GGAGCAGCCTGGCCCACCCCATAAGCGGAACCTTGGAGAGCATGAAGGAGATAACGCCGGACCAAGTCCGCGGCTACTATGACGAGTTCTATGGAAACAGCGAGTTGGTGTTCGTGGCGGCTGGAGCGGTGGACCACCAGAGGCTTGTAGGGTTGGTGGAGGACAGCGTCCAGATGAACGACGCTAGGGCCATAAAGAAAAGATCTACGCCGGTACACCGCGGCGGCCTAAACTTCTCACCCAGAGAAACGGGCCAGGTCCACCTGAGCATATCAACCAGAGGGCTACCCTACGGCCACAGGGACACCCCGACGCTTGCGATACTGAGCTCATACCTCGGCGTCGGTGGCAGCTCAAGGCTCTTCCAGGAGGTGAGGGAGAGAAGAGGTCTGGTGTACGCGATCTACACCCACAACATGTCGCTGGAGGACACGGGGGTCATGGGGGTGTACGCTGGCACCTCGAAGCAGAACGTGGCCAAGGTAGTGGAATTAACCCTTGAGGAGCTGGAGAAGGTGAAGAGCGGGCTCGGTGAAGCCGCCCTTGAGGAGACGAAGCACAAGACCGTGGGCTCACTCATACTCAGAGCAGAGAGCAACCAGCAGAGAATGAGCCAACTGGGCACCTCTACGCTAAGGATGGGAAAGCCACAGACCGTGGACGAGGTCGTCGACAGACTGATGCTTGTCTCCAACGAAGACGTCGCGAGGGTAAGCAGCGAGCTATTCAATAAGGAGAGCCTCTCCATAACAGCGCTCGGCATGAGCGAGCGGGAGGCAGAGGGTCTCGCCTCAAAACTAAATCAATAAGGCGTAACCCGCCCATTTTCACATACATTTTCTGCGTAAATACCCCTAGGTAAATGAGTGAAAAATGTTCTTGAAAAAGGAGCTAGTCTAATCCAGCGGCGTCGAGTTGTCCCACATGTGCTGGAAGTAGATAGAGGCTATGGACGTTATGGTCTCGTGCTCGGACCAGAGCGACGTGTCTGGCCCGTCGGGGCGTTTGAGGTCAAGGAATATTATGGACTCCTTTCCGTCGACCACGAGGCCTCCGCCGAACATCGTGTCGCAGACATGTATCTCGGCTACGTGCAGCTCAGGGGAGTCAAGGTCCTTCAAAGCATCTCTAGTGGTCAACACCTTGATTTTAATTGAGCTGTCCATGAGCTTCCTGATGGTCTGGTTCAGCAGGTTCTTGAAGGGGGGCTTCCCCCTGGCGAGGCTCTCAGGTATCCAGGGGATGGCAAGCATGATCTCCTTCTCGGCTTTACTCAGAAGCTCGATGATCTTGTTGAAACTGTTTTCCTCGCCACGGATGATCCAGATCTCGGGGATCTCCTTGATGCCCTTCTTTTCGTATAGGGGCTGAAGCTCATCGAGGATCAGCCGCTTATCACGCTCGAACGCGTCGTCCAGTCGGTTTCTCTCGTTCATCAGAGCGTCTCCGGGTGGACGAGGATAGTACTTTCTGGGCCTGCCGCCCTCGATCTCGACCCACCCGCGGTCATGCAGGGAGTCGAGGACGCTGTAGACCTTGGTGTAGGGGATGTTTGAGGCCTCGCTGACGCTCTCAGCCGTCATCTCCCCCGATTTAAGTAGCGAGAGGTAAGCTAGCGTCTCATACTCTGTCAGGCCCACATCCCGGAGGGCCTTCCCCGTTTTCTCGCTGATCAGAGGAGAGGACATATCATCCGTTTAAAAACAGGCACCGAATAAATCTCTAACGTTTTTTTTAACTAACCTGAAGGTTAGAACACAAAAAACCTTCATAAGTGTTTACTGGTTTTTCTGGTTTAAAGCTGGTGAAAAATGAGGTATATCAAGGCTACGCGGAGCATCTGCCCCGAATGCTTGGATGTATTACCAGCTACCATCTACGAGGAGAACGGCGAAGTATTTATCTCAAAGAGCTGCCCCAAGCACGGCGAGTTCAAGGACCTCTACTGGAACGACTACAAGCAGTACATGCGGGCCGCCTCCTACGAGCACCTCGGCGCACAGATGAGGAACCCGAGAACAGGCGAAAAGAGAGGCTGCCCAAACGACTGCGGCATCTGCCCCAACCACAGATCCACGACGGCCCTCGGCATCATCGACGTCACGAACCGCTGCAACCTCAGGTGCCCCATATGCTTCGCCCACGCAGGGGCGGTGAACTACATCTACGAGCCGACCACGCAGCAGATCAGGGAGATGATGGAGAACCTCATGGCCAACGACCCCGTGTGGACCCCCGCGCTACAGCTCAGCGGAGGAGAGCCCACTGTTAGGGAGGACCTCCCCGAGCTCGTGGCCATGGCTAAGGATATGGGGTTCGTCCACGTCGAGGTGAACAGCAACGGCGTCAGGATGGCCGAGAGCCGGGAGTACTGCGTAGAGCTGAAGCGGGTGGGCGTGGACGCGG
>CAZYUK010000252.1:0-2426 GCA_964650675.1 uncultured Candidatus Bathyarchaeia archaeon | reverse complement strand
ATTATTATGAAGTCGGCCCCCGCTGCCTCAAGCACCCCTCCGGTCCTCAGCAGCGCCGGGAGTGGGCTCGGCCCCCTCCCCAGGATCGCCGGCGTCCTGTCCGGCACCTTGGAGTTGCTGTAGATGATGACCCTCAGGTGATCCTGGTCCCTCTTGGCGGGCGTGGCTCGGATGATCCTTACGAACAGGTCAGCCGTTGCCTCAGGCCCCATGCCGCCCAATATTCCAACGATCTTCTCCCTCAACTCTCCTCGCCAAGATGAGTGGCGGCGCCTCGGAAAAAGTTTGCACTAGCCTCGCTGGGAGCACAGAAAAAGGTGGATTGAGGAGTATGGCGACAGGTTAGGGTTGTAAGCCTAAGCACGCAGCTTCCCAATCAACATTATAGTCTTCTCATAGCCATATCCGCGGCTAGAACCATGGGTTCGGATGCCTCACACACGGAAGGCGCATAACATGTATCAGCCTTCACAAGCTCATACCCGCACATGTTTTTCTGTATGGACAGGGAGAGGGCATTTATCCTCTGAGTGACCTCCTCGCCTCCAACTATCTGACCTCCAATGATGCGCTTAGACTCCCTCTCAAGAATGACCTTCACCACGATCGGCTTCGCATCAGGATAATACGATGCCTTGGTGAGGCCCCGCATCTTGCCTACGGCGGTGTCCAAGCCGTATCTCCTGGCCTGCAGCTCCGTTAAACCCGTGGCGCCGACCTCGAAATCGAACATCTGTGAGACGACCGAGGAGAGGGTTCCGGGGTAAGTTGAGTAGCCGCCGGCGACATTTACCCCTGCCACTCTACCCTGCCTGACTGCTGTCGCCCCTAGCAGGGGAAGAGCCGAACTATGGGTGATCGGGTTCGTCGTCTCCGCGCAGTCTCCGGCAGCGTACACTCCTTTGACACTGGTCTCCATCCTCATGTTCGTCTTTATGCCTCCAGTCTCCCCGATGGATATGTCGGCTTCTCTAGCTAACGTAACGTTGGGCTCGACACCCGTGGCTGTGATGTCTAAATCTGCCTCCACCTCGCTTCCATCTACGCTTACGCCTTCGACCTTCTTCTCCCCCAAGACGGCGTCGGCGCGCTTACCCAGAATGAAATTGACTCCATACTTTTCCAGATGTTCCTTTACGATAAGGGCCATATCAGGATCGATGATATTTGGTAAGACCGATGCTCTGCTCCCGATGACGCTTGTCTTTAAGCCCTTTTCGATGAGGGCCTCGGCGATCTCGAGACCGATGTATCCTGCGCCTATGACGCACGCCGAACGTGAATGTTTCATCGCCTTAGCTATCTCCATGCCGTCCCTGAGGGTGTGAAGCGTGAAGACACCGTCCTTGTCCGACCCCTCGATGGGAGACTTCTTCGGAATCGCCCCTGTTGCAATCACTAAACCATCATATTCGAGGATCTCTGACTTTCCGTCCTTCGACTCAGTTTCAACACTCTGATCATTAACGTTGATGTGAGTAGCCTTTGTCTCGGTGAGAAGATTCAGCTTCATGATGCGGTAAGTGGACGTGGGATAGACGTTTAGTTTCTCGAAAGAAGATATTTTTCCGCTGAGTACGAAGGGGAGACCGCATCTTGAATAGGTTGCGACGCTCTCCTCTGTTATCACCGTGATCTCAGCGACTCTATTCGTCTTTCGTGCGGCCACTGCGGCGTCCAGACCCGCGGCGTTGGCGCCGATCACAATTATTTTCATAAAAATATTCACCTACGCTTTTATTTGAGTCCCACTTTTAGAACCTTCCTAATGAGTCAATTTACACATATTATCATCTGATTACCTGTACCCCAAGGAAGGATCACAATGTAGCTAGGACATGGCGCAGGGTGTTGTCCATGTGAAAAAACGTAGGGGGGTACCCTGCCATGGCCCAAAAAACATACAGGGCACCATGCCTACCAGTGCATTCTCTTATGGAACCGGATGAACCCACCGAACATGCACTGCACAATTATACGCCTCACGCCGTTCAGACGGATATCAGAAACCAGCTGCCATGTATGTTCCTTGCTAATCTCCCGGATGTTTTGACCAATATGCCCAACCTCCTAGTGCAGCTCCGACTCCTGTTATGGGTAGTAAAAAGAGTATTATCCCGTGTCCGTCTGGGTCTGTGTACTTGTGTGGGTTGTTCCTGCAGTACACGTACCTGTTAAGGCTCTGCGGATCCAAGATGCCCCCGAGAGCGGATCCTCGGCGATGAACCTGCCAATCGACGGGTCGTAGTACCGTGCCCCAAAGTAGTAGAGCCCTGTCAATGAGTCGAGGCTTTTCCCAGCGTAGAGCCACCTCTCAGCCGTCGACCCCCCGCTCAGCGGACTATAAGGCTCGTAGTTCCTCGTCCACGCCCTGTTCTCCGAGGAGTCAGTCACCAGCCTCGAAGACCCAAGGTGATACTGACGAT
>CAZYUK010000251.1:0-2438 GCA_964650675.1 uncultured Candidatus Bathyarchaeia archaeon | reverse complement strand
AGGCTGGTCGAGGGGCCTCCTCCTCTTCGGCCCGCCCGGGTGCGGCAAGACGCTCCTGGCCGCCGCCGTAGCCACCGAAATAGACGCCGAGTTCATCCAGCTAGACCCCGCCGCGATCATGTCCAAGTGGCTGGGCGCGGCCGAGCAGAACGTCGCCAAGGTCTTCAGGGGCGCGAGGAAGACGGCGATCGACGGCAAGCCCGTCATCATCTTCATCGACGAGGTCGACTCGCTGATAGGAGTTCACACGAACGAGGTCGGCGGCGAGGTGAGGATGAGGAACCAGTTCCTGAAGGAGATGGACGGCCTCCAGGACAAGGGGAAGAAGTACCACCTGTACGTCGTCGCAGCCACGAACAAGCCCTGGGACCTGGACTGGGCCTTCATACGCAGGTTCCAGAAGAGGGTGATGGTCCCCCTCCCGGACTACAACACTAGGCTCCGCATGTTCGAGCTAAACACAGTCCAGCTGGAACTCACCAAAGACGTCGACCTGCACGAGTTGACGAAGCTCACGGAAGACTACACGGGCAGCGACATCAAGGACATATGCCAGGTCGTCCGCCAGGAGGTCATCAGGGAGCTATTCGAATCCGGGAAAGCCGTGGACACGAAGGCCAAGCCCAGGCCGATAGGCATGGGGGACTTCGTCCACTCGATAGAGTCGAGGAGGCCCAGCGTCTCCAGGCAGATGGTCGAGTCCTACGACAAGTGGTTCGAGCAGTTCAAGGCCCTGTAGGCTGGTGGAAGAATGGACGAAAGCAACCTAAGGGACGTGGCCGAAGCGGCGAGGGAGCTGGGAGAGTCGTACCAAGAGACGGCGTGCCTCCTCAGCGGATACGCCGAGGGGGTCCAGGAGGCCAACGGCCTCAGCGGCCCGGGGAACAGGGGGACCGGCGCAGCCCTCGTTTCCTTCGGCGTCGCTCTGATAGCCCTCCCAGAGCCGACGCTCATCTCGGATGTCATCGGCTGCGGCATCGTGGGCGCAGGCTTAGCCTACCAGAGGCTCGTCCCGCCTCCTCTCTCAGTCGCCGATGTGTACGCCTCCATCGAGAGCCAGATGGCGAGTCTCGGGAGCAGCGGCAAAGATTTGATGGGCGAGTTGGGCCTGGGTATCAGCCCGAAGAAGACGGAGACCCCCTAGCACCCTCCGCGACAGGATAGCTATGGGGTGTCGAGCCTAGGCTGTGATTCTTCCGTATTCCTCGATGAACTCCTCTCTGAGGCGTCTTCGTTCCTCCTCCGGGAGGAAAGCCGAGTCGACTGCGTCGAGGCTCATCCCGAAGAGCTCTTCGAGGGTGAAGCCGAGCCCTCTGTGAAGGGTCATGTACTCGTTGTTCATGTCTGTTCCGAACATGGGGGGGTCGTCGCTGCTGACCGTCACCCTGATCCCCTCCTCCATGAAGGTCCTTATCGGGTGTGCCTCGATCGACTTCACGGCCCCCGTCCTGAGGTTGCTGACCGGGCAGGACTCTATCGTGATATTCTTCTCCGCGATCCTCTTCATCAGGCTCGTGTCGAGGGCGGCGGCTATGCCGTGGCCGATGCGCTCGACGCCGAGCCTCTCCACGGCGCCCCAGACGCTCTCTGGTCCGGCCGCCTCCCCGGCGTGGGCGACCAGGTGGAGCCCCATCTCGGCCGCCCTCCTGTAGACCTCCTCGTACGGCTCCGGCGGGTAGTCGTGCTCGCTTCCGCCGAGGTCGACGGCGACGACGTTATCCCCCTTCTCCTCGATCCAGTCGAGGACATCCATGCCGACCTTCGGGCCGTAGTTTCTGACGAGGTCGATCCTTATCGTGCACGAGACGCCCAGGTCCCTCCTCGCCCTCCTTATCCCCCTGTTGATCGAGTCGAGCATGAGGCCGTAGTCGAGTCCCCGCCTGACGTGGTCGTTCGCGGAGAAGATCGCCTCGACGTGCCTCACGTTGCAGCGGGCGTCTGACTCCAGCATCTCGTATGTCAGGCGCTCGTACTGGCTCTCCCTCGTGATGCAGTCGTCGACCATCGTGTAGACCTGTATGAAGTGGGGGAAGTCCCTGTACCGGAAGAAGCGCCTTATGTCTTCGAGGGAGCCGAAGAGGTAGCTCTTGTCGCTCTCCTGCGCCAGCCAGAGGAGGGTCTCGGGCCGGGTTGAGCCTACGATGTGGACGTGCTGCTCAAGCTTGGGCATCGCCCTAATGATGGCCTCGGTATCCATGCTGAGAGGTATCGGCGTCCGAGGTTTAAGATTGCTTCTTCAACCCACCGTACGTCTCCGTGGTGAAGAGGAAGAATATGGCTGTCATCAGGGCGCCTATGGCGATGAGCGTCAGGTTCGAGACGAAGTAACCCCCCGTGAGGTCGATGATGCCGCCGAACACCGGCGTTATGACCGAGAAGCCGATGCTGCCTATGCCGTTGAGGAGGCCGAGGCCTATGCTCACCCTCTCGATGGGCAG
>CAZYUK010000250.1:0-2456 GCA_964650675.1 uncultured Candidatus Bathyarchaeia archaeon | reverse complement strand
CGGAAGGTCTCCTCCTCCTGGTCGAGGTAGGCCTGTATCTCGTCAGGCGTCTCGATGCTTATCTTCGAGGTGAACTCGGTCTTCTCGATCTCCAGCGCGGCGTTGAGGAGACCAACCTTGGCCTCCTTCACGAGCTTCGGCATGTCGCTGTGTACGACCTCCTTGTCGATTACGAGGCCCCTTATCAACACCGTGTCGGTCAAGCTTCCGCCCGGCTTCTTCTCGACCTTAACCATGTCGAGGTCGACCTTGTACGAGTTGCCGTTCTTCTCGGCGACCTGGAGGATGGCGTCGACTGCGGTCTCGGCGAGGTACTCCTTGTGGCCTGAGACGAGCTTCGTCGCCATCGATGTCCCCGCGATCTTCCTAAGGGTCTTCTTGTCCTTGGGGTCGACCTTGATGGCGATCTCCTCGAGCGTCTTCAGGGCCTGCTCCTCGGCGTCCCTGTAGCCGTCTATGATGACGGTCGGGTGGATCTTCTTGTCCATGAGGTCCACAGCCTTCGCGAGCAGCTCGCCGGCCAGAACCACCACTGTCGTGGTTCCATCACCGACCTCGCTGTCCTGGGTCTTGGAGACCTCTACCATCATCTTGGCGGCGGGGTGCTGGATGTCCATCTCCTTCAGCATCGTCGCCCCGTCGTTGGTTATGGTGACGTCGCCGAAGCTGTCGACGAGCATCTTGTCCATACCCTTGGGGCCGAGGCTTGACTTCACGGCCTCAGCGACGACCCTCGCTGCCATGATGTTGTTGTTCCTAGCGTCGCTACCGCGGCTCCGCTCAGTGCCCTCCTTCAGGATGAGGATGGGCTGTTCCTGTTGACTCATGTTCAATTCACCAATTCTCCACACATGGAACTGCGCCGGTGATCAGGGCGTCTTCGGGCGATAACCCCCCATTTGCCGAGAGTCCACGGCGCATTATGTACCACCTACGGTTGTAAACCATCCGTTGTATACTAACAGAGTTTTAAAAATTTTATGGTGGGGGCTTCTCACGCATGCTCGACGAGGTAGACGTTGGCGCCTGTCCTCTTTACAAGATCCTCCCTCTCCAGGTCGACCACTATATCCCTGATCGACTCCTCTCTGAGCTGCATACTCTTCGACAGGTCCCCCACCGAGGCTTGTCCATGGTCGATGATGTAGCGGAGTACCTGGCGCTTCCGCCGGTCCATCTCCTCCATCGCCCGGTCGCTCGCGTCCATGGCGAGGTTCCTGATGTAGAGCAGCCTCGCCCGTCTTCTCTCAAGCCCCTCCATCTCATCATCGACGGCCTGAATGATCTGGCTGAGGGGTGTGATCTTGTCGACCCCCGATTCCTCGCTCAGCTCCTCGACATCCTCCTCGAGTCGCTCCATGTAGTTGTCGGCGAGGATCCACCTGTCTGGGTTGTTGAAGCTGATCAGATTCTCGCTGTACATGCTCGGGCTGAAGTCGATTTGGAGGCTGTAGAACTTGTTGAGCGAGAAGACGTTCTTGTCTGCGCCCTTATCGCCCTTCTGACGTATGACGTCGACGAGCTCGGCCTTCCTTATCACGTCGAGGTGCTTCGCGGCGAGCTGCTGGTGGATGTTGAGCTCGTTGCTAAGCCTGAGCGCGTAGTCCGGCCCCTCGCTGAGTTTGCGTATGATCCGGCGCCTCACTGGGTTTTTCAGGACCTCGACGACCGATTCGAAGTCGCCTCTCGTGATTCCCCCGAAACTGTGCTCCGCATCTCCGTCTCCGTCGACCATAGGCAAGCCCCACAACTGGTTATAAACTAAAAGTTGTATACTTGCCAGAATTTATAAATATAATGAACTGACTCGCCATCCCTAGTAGCAAACATCCTCCGGCTGTTTTAACCTAAAACTGAACTCCACCTGTGCCGGAGGCAGCCACAGCTATCGTCATCCGGATCTATCCCCCTAACCGTGTCGAGGATCGCCTGGGCGGCTGGCTTGTTCCAGCGCTTCATAAAGTTGCCGAAGGCTTCATGTCCCTCCCAGCCCGTGGAGACGAGGCCCTCACCGTAGTTGGAGACGAGTTCAAGGGCGGCGTAGCAGGCTCCAATCTCGCGGGCGAAGTAGACCTCCGGAACGAGGTTCATAGTGATGACGTCGATGCCGGCGTTCGTGTATCTTATCCTCACCTCGTCAGGGGACTCCAGGCGCGGCCCTTCCGAGACGCCGACGACGCCGCGCCCGAAGACCCGCGGGAAGCCCTGCCGCCTCGCGTTCTCATAGAGGCTCGCGCTTAGGGTCGGGCAGAAGCTCTGATGGAGCCTGTACATCATCCTCCACGCATCAGCACCCTTGACCTCTAGGCCCCTGAAGAAGCTCTGCGCCCTCTTAGAGGTGTAATCGACGAAGCCGTCAGGGATTATGACATCGGCGGGATCGAGCAGCCTGTTGGAGCTACCACAGAGGGCTGTTCCCAAGATCTTTCTCACGCCTGCCTTCCAAAGAACATAGA
>CAZYUK010000249.1:0-2463 GCA_964650675.1 uncultured Candidatus Bathyarchaeia archaeon | reverse complement strand
GGGGATTATCAATGAAATACTATCTGGAGGAAAAGGCCGAGGACGTTTCGGAGATAAAGATCCTGCAGGCCGGCAGGGTTATCACCGGCACAGGCGCCGAGCCGATAATAGACGGCGCCGTCGTCGTCGAAAAGGGCAGGATTAGAGAGGTCGGGGAGAGGTCTCATGTGAAACGGCCTGCTGGGGCCGTCGAGATCGACCTCAAGGACTCGACGCTTTTGCCTGGGTTGATCGACGCCCACGCCCACATAATGGGGGTGAGGAGCTATAACCCGGCCGAGACCCTCATCGTGCCGCACGACCTTCAGGTCCTGAGGGCGGCTGAGGACTGCCTCAAGTTGCTTAGGGCAGGCTTCACGACCGTCCGGGACTGCGGGAGTGATATCGCCCTTTCGCTGAAGAGGGCTATCAATCAGGGGGTCATCCCGGGGCCGAGCCTCTACGCCGCCGGCCGCCCGCTTTCTCAGACGGCCGGCCACGGCGATGTCCACTTCCTGCCACGGAATGAGGTCGTCAAGCAGGGGGTGCTGCTCTGCGACGGCCCCGAGGACTGCAGGAGGGCAGCCAGGGAGGCCCTCAGGGACGGCTCGGACCTCATAAAGGTGTCCACCACTGGCGGCGTCGGCTCCGAGAAGGACAACCCGTGGGAGCCACAGTTCACCGTCGACGAGATCAGGGCGATAACATACGAGGCCCACAACGTCGGCAAGAGGGTGGCGACCCACGCCCAGGGCGCCCAGGGGATAAAGAACGCCATCATTGGCGGCGTCGACACCGTCGAGCACGGCTACCTCCTCGACGATGAGTGCGTGGAGATGATGCTCAAGCATAACATCTACTTCGTGCCCACATTCGCCCTCGTCGAGGTCTACAAGAGGGCTCTACAGAATCCCTACGACATGCCCGAATACAGGCTGAGGAAGCAGAGGATGTGCATCGAGGCGATGCCCAAAAGCCTGATGATGGCGTACAAGGCTGGGGTGAAGATAGCGACTGGACCGGACTACTTCGGCGCCCCCCTGCGGGAGCACGGACAGAACGCAGACGAGCTCATCGCCATGGCAAAGTACGGGATGAAGTCCATGGACGTCATCGTAGCGGCAACGAGGAACGGTGCGGAGTGCATAGGGATCGAGAAGGACGCAGGGACCTTGACCGAGGGGAAGGTGGCTGACATCATAGCAGTTGCTGGTGACCCGCTGCAGGAGATGGAGGCTGTCCGCAGAGTCTGCTACGTGATGAAGGGAGGATCAACCTTCCACAAGGCAGTTTTCTAGTTCCCCTTTTTTCAACCTTTCAACTGCTTTTTCATCGTTTATCTGTCTCTCTCAGTTCAGGTAAACACCCCTTCCATCTGATGGACAACTTCCCGGGAAGAAAGCCATGTTGCCATATCAACTCTTCACTTTCTGAGCTTTTCCCGTTGCCACATCCCAAGTCTTCTTAAATATTATCACAGAGGTAACTTTATCGATCCAGTTGGCTGAGGAGTGGTTCGCTGGGCAGCCCTCTCCCGCCGAGATACGGCTGAGAATCGGGGGTTTCCAGTCGTGGCTGGAGGTCGACCTCGACGCCGTAGGCCACAACATCGACCAAGTGAGAGCCAAGACGGGGGTGGAGATCATCCCGTGCGTCAAGACGAACGCCTACGGCCATGGCTTGGTCCCCGTCGTCGCTTACATGATGAGGAAGGGGATAAGACGAGTCCTCGTCGCCAAGCTCTGGGAGGCTCTCCAGATCAGGGACGCGGGACTGGACTGTGGTGTCGTGAGCATGGATCCCCTTTACTCAAAGGACCAGTTCGAGGTGGTCGTCGAGAGGGGTATAACGCAGACAATCTACCAGAAGGAGGCCGCGGAGAGGCTCAGCGCCGCCTCGGAACACTTAGGGAAGACCGCGTCGATTTGGGTAAAGGTCGACACGGGCCTCGGCAGGGTAGGGGTTCGTCACTCGGAGGCCGCCGACCTCATCCAGCTAATCTCGGGCCTCCCTGGGCTGAGGATCGACGGGCTCTTCTCGACCCTGTCAGAGAGCGACGGTCTCGACAGGCTCCAAGTCGAACGGATGGAGAAGCTCAGAGACGAGCTCAGGCGCCGAGGCATCGAGGCGGGGGTCGTGAGCATGGCGAGCAGCAACGCCGTCTTCCACAAGCCGTACAGCTACATGGACGCCGTCCGGCCAGGCCTCATGCTTCTCGGCCTCTACCCGGAGGACGAGGACCGTGGGCAAGGCGTCGAGCTTAGGCAGGCTTTCCGCTTCATGGCGAAGATCGAGCACGTGAAGTGGGTCGAAGCCGGGGAGTCCCTCACCTACAGCAGGAGGTTCACGGCACCCATGAGGATGAGGGTTGGCACGCTCCATGTCGGCTACTCGGATGGTTACCCGAGGGGCCTCACGCAGAGGGGCTTCGTGAGGGTTGAGGGGAAGGTGAAGCCTGTCTTGGGAACCGTCTCGGTGAACCAT
>CAZYUK010000248.1:0-2469 GCA_964650675.1 uncultured Candidatus Bathyarchaeia archaeon | reverse complement strand
ATGTCGACTCGGCCGGCAAGACGATGGACTACAAGATCAGGGAGGCGCAGCTCAGGAAGGTCCCGTACATGCTAGTCGTCGGGCAGAGGGAGGAGCAGGCCGGCACCGTCGCGGTCAGGGGCCGCGACGGGAAGGTGGAGTACGGCGTCGAACCCAAGGAGCTCGTCCGGCGGGTCATGGAGAAAGCCGATTCCAAAGCCCTGCAATGAAACCAAAAACTCCTGCTCCCCGTGTCTATTTTCTTTCGTAAAATCTTGGAAATACGTCATTTACCGACAAGGTGCAGTTCATCGGCGCCGCCCTGGCCGTCTACTCAGCCCTTCTTAAGGGTCTCCTTGATCACAAATATTGTTAGCACTGCCCCAGCTGCGGAGAGGCATACGCTGAGGACGAAGAGGGCGTCCACCCCGAGGAGAGCAGACACGACGCCAGCCACGGCCGGACCCGCGAAGGTGCCGAGGTCCCTCATCAGCCTGTAGAAGCCGAAGGCCTTGCCACGGTTCTCAGAGGTTGAGATATCGGCCACCACGGCGCTCGCCACCGGGTGGAAGAAGCCCACGCCGAACCCCAGGGCCATCCCTGCGACTATGAGGCTCAAAGAGGTCTTGATCAGGAGGAGGGCGGAGTAGCTCGCGGTGGCGACTACCATGCCGACCGCCATCGGCGTCCTCCTGCCGACCCTGTCCGATACCGGACCAGCGATGAGGGAGGCCACGGCCGTGGTGCCCGAGAAGCCCATGAAGAGGGTGGGCAGGAACTCCGGGGGCAGCTGGACGTTGAGGGTCGCATATAACGGGATGATGGCCATGAAGAGCGAGTTGGTGTACATGAAGAGAAAGGCGCTGAACATCGCGGTCAAATACTCCGGACCAACCAGCCTCTTCAAGCCGCCTAGGTCGAAGACGCCACCCTCGGGTCGACGCAGATCAGCCGTCTCACCCATCAGTAAAACGCAGATCAAGAACGAGGCGAGGGAGAAGGCGGCGGCTAGACCGAAGGTCACCCTCGCCCCGAATGCCGCCATCATCGGCGCTGAGAGGGCGGTCCCGGCGAGGATGGAGAAGCTGTTAACCCCTTCGTAAAGCCCCAGTGAGAGGGCGCGCCTCCCGGGCCCGGCCACCTCCACCATCGAGGTCATGAGCGCGAGGAAGAAGAGGGCCTGCCCAGCCCCGTACAGGACGAAGGCGAGGAACAGCTGAAGGGTGGAGCCGGAGAAGGCGACGGTCGCCAGGCTAACGGCTATCGACGCGGCACCCGCCATGGCGAACCTCCTCCTCCCGTAGGTGTCTGAGAGGAAGCCGCTCACGGGCCCCATCGCCGCCTTCACGAGCCCTATGGTTGAGATCATGGCGCCGACCAGCAGGTAGGAGGCCCCCACGAAGTCGCTCGTGTAAAGCGAGATTACGGGCTGGATGAGGCCGTACCCGATGAACATCAGGGAAAGCGCCGCGGCGAACCTCGCAGCCTGGCCGAGGAACGCCCTGTAATCCTCACCCATGACGGTGATCTCAACAGAATCCCTTCGCTCACATGAAAAGACTTTCGCATGACGCGCTGCAGGAGCCATCGGCGTTCAATGCGTGGCGGTGGGCGTCGACTAGCACTTCCTGCCTGTGCGTGCCTTGATGATCTCCCTGCACTTGTCAGCGTACTCGCAGTAGGTCAGGCAAGAGGCGCTCTCCTCCGCCCTCCTCCACTCCGCGCCGCAGTCAAGGCAGACGCCTGTCTCCTCGTCGCTCCAGATCTCCACGGTGCCCCCGCAGACGTGGCACTTCACGTAGGCCATCGTCGGCCTGATGAGGTCCCTTATCCCGGGGCAGGTCAACGGGCTGGAGGGCGGCGGCCTCCTCACCACCCCGCTCAAAGCAGCTCGCCTCCGACTGTAACTATCCTGCGGCCCACGGATAAATCCCTGCCAGAAGCCTCCACGGCCCTTTCTACAATCCATCCCAGCCCCCCGCAGCAGGGGACCTCCATGTTAACCACTGTGACCTCCCTGACATCATTCAACCTGAATATCTCCGTCAGCTTCTCGACGTAGCCATCGACATCATCGAACTTAGGGCACCCCACGAGGATCGTTCTTCCGTTTAGCAGCCTGCCGTGGAGGTCGGGGCAGGCGAATGGGACGCAGTCAGCCACGACGACGAGGCTCGAGCCATCGAAGAAGGGCGCCCTGGCCGGGACGAGCCTTATCTGCACCGGCCAGTTGCGCAGGTTGGACGGTCCTGCCTCAGTTGAGCCCCTCCCCCTCGGGGCGGCCTCCGCCTCAACCTTCTCCCCCGAACCCTTTCCTGGGCGCGCCTGGGCGGCTCCCTCGTCGAATGGGTCGGCCTCCCTCTCCACGACCCTCATAGCGTCCCTCGGGCAGCGGCCGAGGCACGCGCCGAGGCCGTCGCAGCGGGCTTCACCGACGAGCCTGGCCTTCCCGTCGACGATCCTCAGGGCGCCCTCGGGGCAGTCTGGTAT
>CAZYUK010000247.1:0-2480 GCA_964650675.1 uncultured Candidatus Bathyarchaeia archaeon | reverse complement strand
CGGTCAGGAAGGCTGCTGCTCCCTCGAAGGCTGGGCCGAAGAAGCTGGGCACCCGGATGTTCATGAAGCCCGGGGCGCAGGAGGCCACCTCGACACGGACGGAGTTCCTCCCAAGCGCCTTGTACACCAGCCGGCCTATTAGGGAGCCGGCGCATCCCTGGCATGCTGGGTTGCCCGGCCAGACGACTTCCTCCTCGGGCAGGTCCATGACGCTCATCTTCTTGCTCATTGTCATCACACCCACTTCACGAGCGAGTCGGGCTTCTCGCCACGGGCCGCCCTCAGAGTCCTGTCGCTGATCTGCTCGACGTCGCGAACACGTACCTCCTTGCCGGCGAGGCCGGCGTAGTAGCCGAGAACCTTTGGGCGACGATCAAGGTCGTAGACGGCGTTCCTCACGGATCCGAATACGATGCCCCCCTCGCCGAGTGATATGTTGCGATCGATGACGCCGATGGCCCCGACGTTTTTCCCTATCCTCTGGAACTCCTCCGAGGGAAACGGCCTGAACGACTTCAGTTTGACTAGGCCGACAGGCTTACCATCCTTCCTGAGCTTATCTATGGCCACGCGCGAGGTGCTAGCTATCGTGCCCATCGCCACGATTATGGCCTCCGCGTCGTCGCACCTGTACTCCTCCAGGAGGCCGCCGTAGCTTCGTCCGAAGAGCTTGCCGTATTCCGTGTCCACCTCCTTGATCACCTGCTTGGCCCTCGTGATCGCCTCCTCGTGCGCCCTCCACCTCCACTGCAGGTCGTGGCCCCTCCCCCAGCTCACCATGGTGAGGTGGGAGAAGTTCTCGTCGGCAGGGTACGGGGTGAAGGGCTGGTCGATGCTGTGGCCTTCGCTCCAGTGCCTCTTGTACTCCTCGATCTCGGCGTCGAACTTCTCTGGAAGCACAGGGTAGTGGCTCTTGTATGGGGGTAGGAAGCCGTCCACCTTCTCCTGGTCGGGTATCTCCACGGGCTCGGCTGTAAAGCTCAGGACGTATCCATCAAGGCTGAAGGCCACGGGGATCCTGACCCTCTCATCCTCCGCTATCCTGAAGGCCATTATCCCGGTGTCGAGGACCTCCTGATTGTTCTCGCAGTATAGGTGGATCCATCCGGTGTCCCTCTGGGCCATCAGATCGGTGTGGTCAGGCTGCATGGTCCTCACGCCCCTGTTCACCACGGCCATGACGATCGGCGCCCAGTACCTCGCCGTGTGGTGGAGGGCGTGGTGCATGTAGAGCAGCCCCTCGCCGGAGGTGGCCGTGAAGGCCCTCGCGCCCGCGATGGAGCCGGCCAGGCAGGCGAGCTGGGCCGTGATCTCCCCCTCGACGTTCACGAACTCCGCCGCGAGTTCCCCCTTGGCCACGTACTCTGACAGGTACTCGACGATCGTCGTCTGGGGCGTGATGGGGTAGGCGGCTATCAGGTTCGCCTTAGCGAGCCTGACGGCCTGCGCGACGGCCTTGTTCCCGACCATGACCTCAGACTTCAAGCCTAGACCGCCTCCCTCTCAGACCTTATCGCCCCAACCCTGCACTCCTCGATGCAGATGCCGCAGCCCTTGCAGTAGTCGTAGCTGACCCCCGCCTTGCCTCCGTTCATCGTGATGGCCGCCTCAGGGCAGTAGACCCAGCACCGCTTACAGCCCACACACTTGTCCCCGTCGACGACCGGGTGGAAGACGCGCCAGTCCGCCACCTCACGCGAATATGAGATGAGGGGCTTTGTGGACGCCTTCTTAGCCCTTTCCACCCTTGGAAGTGCCGAAGCATCGTGCGGCTCGGAGACCCCCTCGAAGGCCATGCGCGCGGCCTCGACGTTAGATGACACGATCCGGTCAGGCAACTCGTTCTTTATGGCCTCCTCGAGGGACACGAGCTTGAGTTGCCCTGACACCTTCGCGAACGCGCCTAGGATCGCGGTGTTCGTGATGGGCCTGCCAAGGACCTCTAGGGCTATCTTGGTCGCGTCCACCGTTGCCACCCTGAAATTTCCTGACAAACCCGTCTCCCTGTAATTGCCCGGGTTGTTGATGAGGACCAAGCCGCCCGGCTTCAACCCCTCCGTCACGTCGACGGTCTTCGTCAGGAGGGGGTCGAGGACGACGACCATGTCGGGTTCATGAACCAGGTCCCTTTCCCTTATCCGGGACTCGTCTATCCTGCAGAAGGCGACGACGGGGGCTCCCCGGCGTTCGGTGCCGTACATCGGTATAGCCTGAGTGTATCTACCCTCAAGGTACACGGCAGAGGCGAGTATCCTGACTGCGGTCACGGCGCCCTGACCTCCTCTGCCATGAAACCTTACCTCAATCAAAGGCGGTCGGCTAATTCGCGTGCACGGGCGATAATTATCTTTTTGGATGGATCGCCGAAGCCCCGATATTTTGATGGAAAGAGTTTAGTGAACCAGTTGTCTGTCGTCGAGTGACTCATTGGCTGAAGACGTTTCAGCCACTGCGCCTCGTCAGCTCGAGGAGCGCAGAGG
>CAZYUK010000246.1:0-2521 GCA_964650675.1 uncultured Candidatus Bathyarchaeia archaeon | reverse complement strand
TTCGACCAGACCTCGACCAAGTGGGGCGTCGTCGACGTCACCATAGCCCTGCAGAACATGGTCCTCGCCGCCGCCGTTCAGGGCGTGGGCTCGTGCTGGATAGGCGACTTCGTGGAAGACGAGGTGAAGAGTCTCCTGGGCATCCCCACCGAGGCGAAGATAGTCGCGCTGATCCCATTCGGGCTGCCTGATGAGAAGCCGGGGCCGAAGCAGAAGAAGGAGCTGAAGGAGATAGTCCACTACGATAAGTGGTGATCCTTCCTCCCTTCCTCGATTGGCTCTGATCAGGGATGCTAGAACAGATTATACAGCTGATTCACGATGTTCTGGCTCACCATGTACCGGTACGTTCGTCTCTTGAATTTGTTGCTTGAAAATATGCCCTCGAAGCGTCTCGACCACCTCCCGTAGAAGCTCCTGTAGCAGCGATACAGTTCCTCCTGGACCTCCCTGACGGTGAGGGTCTCCGTCGGCATGACAGCGTGAATCATGTCGTAGTTCGCCCAGTTGGTGTCCTGGATCCAGCCGTTTCTGCTGGCCTCCTCGTAGAGCTCCGTTCCAGGGTACGGGGTCAGGACCATGAATATGACTAGCCCCGGATTGAGATCGTCGACGTATCGCCCGAGGCTCTCAATGGATTCGTGGGTGTCCTTCCTGTTGCCTATTATCATCGTCGCCTGCGAGAAGATGTCGTTACTCTCGAGGATCCTGATCGCCTCCTTGGCCTGTCCTGGTTTGATCCCCTTCCTCCATGTAGCGAGGGCTTCAGGGTCGCCGCTTTCGACGCCGAGCAGAACCCATTGATTCCCTGAGCGCCTCATCTCAGGGATCACTTGAGGGTTCCTGGCTACATCGTCGACTCTTGCTTGGACGAACCAGGCGATCTTCTCGCCGAGTCTCCTCCTGTTTAGTTCATCCACAAGCTCCTTGGAACGGGTGTTGAAGGTGAAATTGTCGTCTGTGAGCCATAGGAACCCGGCGCCATATTCGTTATGCAGATGCTCCATCTCGTCCGCGATCCTCTTCCCCGATTTGCTGCGCCAGCGGTTCTCCCAGAAGGCGCATTGTGTACAGAAGTTGCATGAGTGGTCGCAGCCCCTGCTTCCCTCGACTATGAGGTAGCGTTTCCCCTTAGCCATCAATTCGAAGTGGTAGAGACCAATGTGGTCCTCGACGAACCTGTAGCCAGGCATCGGAAGTTCATCCAGGTTCTCTATTAATGGTCTTGGGGGATTGGAGATTATCCTTTCACCGTGGCGATAGCTGAGCCCGAGGATGCCCGAGAGGCTTCGTCTTTCCTCGACCGCGTCGACGAACTCCGTTAAGGTTATTTCCCCTTCTCCTCGGACGATCGCGTCAATTACGGGGTAGCTCCTCAGGCTGGGCTCGGCCAGGGCGGTGAAGTGCTGGCCTCCCGTGATCGTTTTCGCCTCAGGAGCCGCCCTCTTCGAGGTCTCAAGCGCCCGAACCACCGTGTACGTGTTGCACGTCGAGAGGCTGCTCACCGCGACGATGTCCGGTTTGATGTTTCCGAGCTTCCTCTCGAGCCCCTTCCAATCAAGGTTCTCGGCCTGGCAGTCTATGACCGTGATCTCATCTTTGGGACGTTTTGCCTCGAGGTACGCTGCAAGCTGAAGGCAGGCTGTCGGAGGTGGCAGGTACTCCCCCATCACGAACCAGAACTGCTTGGGTGGCTCGACGAAGACGACCTTCAAGAGATCACCGGTGCCTTAACATTGAATAATAGCGCGACATCCTATATATTGAGCATAACCGTCTCTGAACCGCTTTTGACAGGCATGGGGATCGATCACAACCTTTTAAAGTCGCCCTCATGTGAACGAAATAGACCGTAATGAGCGAGTCCTCGAGCAGCCTCACCCTGATCGCCTTCATCGTCGGGCTGCTGCCCGGCGTCTACTTCGCCTTCCTCCTCCTCAGGGGCATCCTCTACAGCCTGAAGAAGGAGGAGAAGTTCGACTGAGCACGCCCCGAAGCATCTTCTTCCCGCAGTCTGACTTTAAATGTCGGCGTTCCGATCCATAACTGATCCTTCATGAAGTACGATATCAAGTATAACCCGGCGTACTCGATGCTCGTCGTCGGGCTCGACGCCGGCGAGTGGATAACCGGCGAGGCCGGCTCCATGACATACATGACGCCGAACGTCGAGGTCCACACGAGGATGAGGGAGAGGAGCATCCTAGGCTCGCTCGCCACGACCTTCCTCGGAGGCCAGTCATTCTTCGTCAACGACTTCGTCGCCGAGAAAGGCCCAGGCGAGGTGAGCCTCGTCGCTGCCCCGATAGGCGACATTCAGAGGCTCGAGGTCGTCCCCGGCAAGGGGTACATCATACAGAAGGCGGGCTACCTCGCCTCGACGCAGGGTGTTGACCTCGACGTAAGGTGGGAGGGGTTCACCAGAGGCCTCTTCGGCCAGGGATTATTCATGATCAAGACCAGCGGGAACGGCGACCTCTTCATCAACACCTTCGGCGCCATAGACAAGCACGTCCTGGGC
>CAZYUK010000245.1:0-2522 GCA_964650675.1 uncultured Candidatus Bathyarchaeia archaeon | reverse complement strand
GGTTCAACCTCCTCGGGAAGAACGATTCTGATTCTGGGATTACCGTACACGACATAGTAGATAAAGGGGAGGTTGACACGTTCAGGCGCGTCGTCGTACCTCATGTAGAATGCCGATTCCCTCCCTGAGGCGAACCCAGCCTCGGCCAGGACCGAGGCTATCAACGAGGCCTGGCCGGTGTTAAGAACCCCTCTCCCATGGACCGTGATCCACGAAAGTCTCTCAAGCTCTGATGACATCGTTTAGTTCACTCACATACGAGGGAAAAAACTAATAAATAAACTAAAGTGTCCGGCTGGAATATTTCACGGCCGACAGAAGGCGTAGCCTTAAACATTTGCCCCTTCACAGAGGCGTCAGATTCTTTAGTCGAGGCCCCTCATCCATGGTAGGATCAGGCATGTCGGCGAAGCTGAAGAAGGATGCACTAAAGATTTTAGAGGAGAAGCCGATGTCCCTCATCGAGCTCGCGGAGGCGATGAGGCTCAAGGAGAGGAGGGCGTTCAGGATACTCCGGTCTCTCTTCGAGGACGAGACTATAACCTCGTTTAGGATGCCGGATGGCTCCAGGAAGTACAGGGCTCTCACCGACGAGGAGAGGAAGGCTTCAGCCATGGAGGAAAAGGAGCCAGAGGAGCTGGATGATGAGAAAGAGGACGAGGAGTAACCCTCAGCCGCCCCTCCGCCTTATCTCGGTCTGGATCTCAGCCAAATCGTCGGCGCTGACATCGATCTTGAAATGTTCCTTCAGCCGTGCCTTCACCGTGTCGAGGTCGGCCCCACCGCCTGAGACCTTGGCCACGAGGTTGCACATGTCCTCGACGTAGTTCCATGGAAAGATGACCCAGCGCCAGGTCATCTCCTCGCCGTAGAAGTCAGGCTTGAACTTGCTGTCCTTCAGCAGGATAAGTGTTGCCGTCCTGACCTCGGAAGGGTTCAGCTTCCTGACATAGTTCGTCGCCACTATCAGGCTCTTGCCTGTGTCCGCTATGTCGTCCACGACGAGCACCCTCCTGCCCATCAGGTCGACCTTAAAGGGGTACTTGATCTTCGCCTCACCATCCGGTGTAGCCGTTATCCCCCAGTGCTCCACCTTTAGGCTTATCAGGTCCTTCACTGCCAGGAAGTCGCAGAGGACCCTCGCGAGCACCCATCCTCCCCTCGCCAGGCCCACCATGAAGTCAGGCCTGAAGCCGGACTTCATGATCATCCTCGCCGTTCTCTCCGAGAGGTCGTAGAACCTATCCCAGCTCATGACCTCACAGTCGAATCTGTCGCCGGACACACCATGAAGATGAGCCGATCTGGATAAAACGGTAACGGGTCGCGTCCCGCGAGAACTGTTTAAAAGAGCGGCTTTTATTCAAGCTAAATGAGGTGCAGTTGGATGCCTTACTGCAGGAGATGTGGCAAGGAGGTCGGGGAGGGCGACAGGTACTGCCCGGCATGTGGCGCAGCCGTTGACACGTCAGGGGCGGTTTACAGGAGACCCGCGAGGGGGAGCTCAGCCGGTAAGATCATCGCCCTGATCTTCGGGGGCCTGCTCCTCTTGGTATCATTCGGCATCCTCGCGGGAGGAGGCGCGATCATGTGGGTCCAAAGCACGATGACGACGCCAGAGGGGTTCATGATGAGCGGGCCCTTTAGGCTGCACACCAGCTCATGGGCGCTCGCCGTTCAGAACATCGACATCGGCATGGATCCGAATATCATGAGAGGGGTTTGGACGCCGACAATGGCTGATATCCTGACCATAAAGCTCACCGCAACAAGCAACGATCCATCGAAGGACATCTTCATAGGCATCGCGCCGGCGGATGACGCTGCGGCCTACCTGAACGGAGTGAGTTACGATGAGATCCAGAGCCTATCCTGGCAATATAGTACATCGCAGGGAAGTATACCAACAGTCACGTATGTACCGCATCCCGGCTCAGCTCCGACCCGGCCGCCCTCGACGGTGACCTTCTGGACAGCCTCGGCACACGGATCGGGCACGCAGACCATCGAATGGGTGCCCACGTCAGGCACGTATTGGGTCGTCGCGATGAACGCCGACGTCCTGAAGGACATCGACATCGACGCGCAGCTCGGGGCGAAGATACCCATACTGAGTGGAATAGGTGACGGCCTCATCGTCGCGGGCATCGTCGGCCTCGTCGCGGCTTGTCTGATCATCTACTACGGCGCAGTCAGGCGCTGGTAGCTGCCCAGGAAGCATCTTTTCCGCCGCCCCATGATAGGGTAGTTTAAAGCCGAGACCCGCAGGGACTATATTCAGGCAGCCACAGAGTGGAGGACGGTGGAGTTGGAGAAGAACTACAAGGATATGCTCGACAGGGCCTACAAGGACATTCCTCAGCAGAGCAGCTACGTCGACAGGTTCACTGTGCCCAGGGCGAACATAGCGCTCCAGGGCAGGAAGACCGTGATAATCAACTTCAGGGAGATAGCCGAGCAGCTGCACCGTGACCCCGAGCACCTGCTCAAGTACCTCACCGGCGAGATGGCGACCCTGGCGA
>CAZYUK010000244.1:0-2532 GCA_964650675.1 uncultured Candidatus Bathyarchaeia archaeon | reverse complement strand
CCCAGTTCCCCAGCCTGATCGACCTCAGTGCGTTGGCCGCGTCGAGGTTCGCCTCAAGGGCTTTCCTGACCTCCTCAAGCTCCTCCGGGGTGAGCCTGTCGCCGTAGCGGTCTGCGACGACCCTGAGCCTCGCCTCCAACTCCCGCCTCTTCTCGTCGCTCATGGTGGAATATTGGGATAAGATTTATTTGAAATGCTGGCCTCTGAGGGCGAGTACGGGTGCGAGGGGCCTTAAGAAGCTGAGTGCCGCGTTCCTGGAGACCCTGTAGAGCGTCTCTTCGTCTCTGAAGAGTGCGACCCTGGCGGTCCTCTCCACACGCAGCCTCTGTATGTGGCCCCTGACGAGGGTCGAGGCGTATGGTCCCGTCGCGTCGACGGCGACGAGGGTGGTCTCCAGCTTCGCCGGGAGGTGGTCGCTTGCGTGCTTGAGCTCGTAGCCCACGCTCTCGTTGTCGGCACCGGCGTTGAAGACGAAGACGCAGGCGTCGCTGCGTTCGATCCAGTAGATGCTCTTCCGCGTGAGGTAGGCGTCTTCCTCCTCGTCATCTCTCCTTATCGGGGCGTCGAAATCCTCGACGAGGCGGCACTTAGTCCAGCCGATGCCGATCATTCTCCTCTTGAGGTCCCTGAGCCTCTGAATCGAGCTGTCTTGGTAAGAGCCGAGGATCAGGAGCACGACCTTCACCTTCTCGTATCTCACCGCCAGTGACCGGACTCCACGCTTCATTTATTTCTGATAGTTTATAGTAACAGTTAAATAAGTTAGGACAAATAAATTTGTCCTGAGGAAGAGGTTGGAGATACCAGACGAGCTCAGGGACGCCATAGAGGCGTTAGATCACCCGGTGCGGGCGAAGATAGTCGAGTACCTTTACGGCGGGAGGGACGCGACCTACACTGAGCTCCTTAAGATGCTCGGCGTCAGGAAGGGGACGCTGACCTACCACCTGAAGATACTGACGGTGGCGGCTGTCATCTACACCCTCAGCCGCCTCGACGAGGACTTCGGGGATATGCACAAGGCCTATTATAGGCTGAGCCCGTGGGGTAAGGCTGTTGTGGACGGGCTCATGTCATCCTTCGATCTGCTCACATCAATCGAGCCCTAGGGCGCGCCTGATGCGGTGGCGCAGACGTTGGCTGTCGAGAAGAAGGTTACGGCCTCCAGTTAGTTGTGAGTCGCCACCTGTGTACGCTTGGTTACATGTTGATCTGTGGGATGTTACTGCTTCTTAGCGTAATGTCTTGTGAATCACTGGAGCGCCTTAAGGATGTAGCGAGTCCTTTATGAGCATCGTCCTCATGTGGAGGTAGTCATTAACCGCGCTTGTCCAGATAGTTATATTCGTACTAAACTGTTTTTATTCCGGTGAAGTGTTTGAGTCTTCTCCGACTCGCCTACATGATTCTCATCAACCCTCTCCAAGCCTTCAGCTCGGTGAGGGGCGAGGTCGGCTACCGCGGGCCTCTCGTCTTCCTACTCGTCTTCGGCTGGGTTACCGCTATCATGTCAGGGGCTCTAAGCCTGTTCGGTGTCGACTACTCGAATCCAAGCAACGCCGGAGGGTCGGCTCAACTTTTTGCGCCATGTGTCATCGGTAACTATGCCCCGAACCTCCAGGGGATAACACATGTCGCAGTGTTTGCTGTACTGGTCATGGTGGGATACGTAATCCTGACGGCCCTGAGCATCCCGGTTCTCGCCTTGGTAGCCTGGGTCATGAAGGGGAGGAGTGAGAGACGCAGCGTATGCCTCTCCAGCGCCACTAAGGCTGTTCTCTACGGTATGACGCCAGGTTTCCTATTTGGCTGGGTCCCCAATCCATTGTACTTGGTGGGGCTCTGGGCTACCCTCTGGCAAGCCCTGGCGGTAAAGGAAATGTTCGATTTTGGCTGGGTGAAGACGATCGCGGCGGTCTTGTGCTGGGTACTTATTGTCGGTGTGATCCACGACGCCGCGTCGTATATGTGGATGGAAATCTGGTGAATCATCTAGTACTTTATAATTTGTTTAATTAGTGGCCATATATCTGTTATTGTGCTTTACTTCTTTCCTCTTTTTTCAGCCCATCGTGTTCCTTGGGCGTCAATATAAAAAAAAATTAGTTCTCTTTGGGTTTGAGCGTCATCTCCTCAAATATTTCCTTCGTCAATTCCATCTTCTCCGGGCACTCTCTGATCAGAGCCCTGCTCGCCCACATCCTCCCGACCCTCCCGTAGACCAGCCTCACGATCGTCCCCGTCGGCTCGATGGCTCGGACCGCGGGAAGGACGTCGCCGTCGCCGCAGAGGAGCACGATCTTCTCCACGATCCTCTCCCAGGCGAGGGACATGAGCCTCACCGAGATCTTCACGTCCACCTGCTTCTGGACCGGCACGCTGAAGGCCTCGCCGCACCTCGGGCACCTCCCCGGCTTCGGGACCACGTAGCCCAGCTCGACCTTCATCCTCTCATACTGTTGGACGGCGTCGAAATACTCCCTCTTCTTCCGCCTTTGCTCGAGCTGCGCCTCCGTCGCCCCCGTTTTAGGT
>CAZYUK010000243.1:0-2546 GCA_964650675.1 uncultured Candidatus Bathyarchaeia archaeon | reverse complement strand
CTAACTAATAGAACAGTGTAAAGTTAAATCCCGGAAAAGTCGTTGACACCAGTTATGACTAGCTACCACTTACAAGCCGAAGCTACCGAGACCTCCTCAAAACAGCTCCTATCAAATAGAAAGAGGATGAGGGGCCTGGTCACCGCCGCAGCTCTTCAACTTCTGGGCGGATGGGCGAGGAGGAGCTCAGCATAGCTTATATGGACTCACTCCACGTTCACTTCAGGTGAAACCAACTGGTCCTAAAGGAGAAGCGCCGCGGCGACGTCTCGGTCCCCGAGCCGCTGTGGAGGGAGATCGTCGACGCCTACGCCAGGGTCGAGCGAGTCATGGCCACCCTAGAGACCCTGGAGGAGCCCAACGTCCTCGAGGCCATAGAGGAGAGCCGGAGGATGCTGGCGACAGGCGAGTACGTAGAGTGCTCCATCGACGAAGTCGACAAGGTCCTGAAGTAGCTTGCCTCACAGGGCCGTCTTCACGAAAGCGTTTCTCCGAAGGCGGAGGAGACTGCCCGACCAAGCGGCTAACCGCGTAGTCGAGGCGGTGAAGAACCTCCTAATGGACCCATACACCGGCACGCCACTGTCAGAGCCACTCAGAGGACTCTGGCGTCTCCGCGTGGGAGACTACAGGATTCTCTACGAGATAGACGCCGCAGGTAAGCGGGTGATATTCCACGACGTAGGCCATCGAAGGCGGATCTACGAGCGGTAGCGCTTTTACGAGTTACCTGCAAGGAAGTCGAATGATCAGCGCAGCCGAGGCACCGCCTCGACACACCCCAAGGACATCCCTACACCATCCAGCGGACCATCAAAGACCAACACTAGATCCACCTAACAATCTCCCCAAAAGATAGAAGATAAAAGCAAACCTTTACGTCACCCTTCTAGGCAAACCATAACGTAGACCATGACCCAGTACGAGACCGTCTCCACGAAGATACCCGCCGAGCTGAAGACGAAGATCAAGGGGCACGGCATCAACGCCTCAAAGACCATGAGAAGAGCCCTGGAGCATGCGGTCGCCAAAGGATGATCTACCTGCCGAGCTTCATGATGGATGTGAGAGGAGGTATGGGCTCGGCGTCATGGGTGTCGATGACCACCGTATCTCTGATATAAAACAGAAGGTTCATATATCGAACGTTCGTTCGATATATCGAATGATCGTTCTATGAGTGACCCATTCCAATATCCAGGATTCAAGATCTTGTCACTCTTCCTGCACAATCCCTACGAGGAACTACACCTGAAAGCCGTAGCAAGATCATCCGGCGTAAGCCCCAGTACAGCCAAAAGGTTCCTGGAGTTCTACGAGGAGAACGGCTTAGTAACTAAAAACAAGAAGGCAAACCTCACCCTCTTCAAGGGTAACGTGGAGAGCCTCCCATTCAGGTTTCTGAAACTTGGCGTATTCACCCTCGAGGCTAACCCCCTCTTCGTTCACCTCAAGGAAGCCTACCCGGCGTCGTCTATCACCCTCTATGGCAGTTGTGCGCGGGGGGAAGATTCCCCAGATAGCGACATCGATATACTGGTCATCGGTAAATCCGCACCGCGGCCCGATTTGACTCAGTATGAGAAGAAGCTGGGGAAGAAGGTCAACCTGGTAACCTACACATCGGCTGAATGGGAGGAGAAGGCGTCCTTGGATAAGGCCTTCTACGAGAGGGTGATCGTCGACGGGGTGGCAATAAGCGTGGGGGTCCCGGTGGTGGCGAGATGAATCTCAGGGAGTGTTTCGAGAAGAGGCTTCTACGCAGGGATGCGCCCAGCCCCGAGGCGAGCAGGAGGTCCATAATGGTGGCTGAAACAAAGCTCACGGAGGCTCGGAGAGCCCTCGATCACGACCTTATCGACTCATCGGTGATCCTTTCCTACACCGCTATGTTCCATGCAGCCTGAGCCATACTCTTCAGAGACGGGGTGATCGAGAAGAGCCACGTTTGTCTATCGGAATATCTGCGAGAAAACTACGTGAAAAAGGGGAAGATCAGTGAATCGTACGTGAATGCTTTAGACTCCGCTAGGCTTGACCGCCATGAGACTTTGTATGGATTAGACACTAGGACTGGGCGGAAAGACGCAGAGTACAGTCTGAAGAAAGCGGGGGAATTCCTTTCTATGGCTAAATC
Organism: uncultured Candidatus Bathyarchaeia archaeon; assembly: GCA_964650675.1. GTDB lineage: Archaea > Thermoproteota > Bathyarchaeia > TCS64 > TCS64 > UBA8941. Next base: position 409 of record CAZYUK010000243.1, on the reverse strand, counting down.
CGTGCTTGAGAAAAAGAGTACTTAACTATTGACCTAATTTGAATGCGCATCCACCGGCAAAATCATGAAAGATCCGACGAGCCCAGACAGATCGTAAAATTGCTTATGACTACCTACCACTTATAAGCCGAGGCTACCGAGACATCTCCGAATTAGCCCCCCGTCAAATAGGAAAATGATCCTCAATCAGCGACTACAGAAAGGCTTTAAACCCCGCCCCGCATCTCCCTTCCGTGAAACCCGGGGCCAACCCCGGCAAAAACCAACCAAACACAGGGATCAAGTAAATGAGCGACAAGGAAGAGAAGCCCCCAAAAGAGAAGAAGGAGAGGAAGAGGAAGACCCCAGCCAAACTCAAGGAGAAGCCTGTCGAGGAGAAGCCAGAGAGGACCGAGGGCGTCAACGTCGG
>CAZYUK010000242.1:0-2559 GCA_964650675.1 uncultured Candidatus Bathyarchaeia archaeon | reverse complement strand
AGGAAGAGGGGCGTCTGGAAGAGCATAGTCGCCCTACGCCTGAGCCGGGCGGCGTTGTCGGGCGTCACCTCCTCGCCGTCGTATAGAAGTCTCCCCTCAGAAGGGAACTCTAGGCCGGCGAGGAGCTTCAGAAGCGTCGTCTTCCCGGCGCCGCTGTGCCCGACGACGCCGAGTATCCCGTCCTGCTCGACCCTCAGGCTGACGCCCTTGAGCGCCCTGATCTCGCCGTAGCTCTTGCCGACGGATTCAAGCTCGTAGACGGCGGCCATCTCAGCGCTCCCCCATAACCAGCCTCAGCCACCCTTGCTTCCCGAGCCTCCCCTCCTGGAGGAGGCTGACCAGGAAGTTGAGCGACAGCACGACTGCCAGGAGGATGAAGCTGAGGGCGAAGCTCAGGCCGAGCTCACCCTTCGCGGTCTCGAGGGCTATCGCCGTCGTCAGCACCCTCGTCAGTCCACTGATGTTAGCGCCTATCATCATCGCTATGCCCAGCTCCGCGAAGGCCCTGTTGAAGCTGGAGATCAGGGCGAGGCTCACACCGCTGGACGCCTCCCTGACTATGGCCAGGGAGGTCTCAAATTCAGAGGCCCCGAGGGTCCTGACGAGGTCTCTGAGCTGTACGTCCTTCGCCTCTATGGCGCTCGCGACGAAGCTCACGACTATCGGGAGTATGAGGATCGCCTCCCCGATCGCTATGCCCGGCACCGTGTACAGGAGCTCAAGGAAGCCGAGGGGGCCGCTCCTGGAAAACAACGCGTAGAGGAAGAGGCCGAGCGTCACCGTCGGGACGCCGACGAGGGCGTTGAACAGCGTCTTTACGAACCTCTTCCCCCTGAACTGCCTCATCGCTATAATGACGCCTAGAGGCAGGCCTACCAGCCCGGCGATTATAGTCGCGTAGCCTGCGGTCTGGAGGGAGCGTGAGGTGATCTCTATCACCTCCCTATTGCCGCTTAGGATCAGCTCGACCGCTTTGCCGAGGCCGTCCAGGATTGGCTGCCAGCTCAAGTTTGTGGTCCCCCAATGAAAAAGGGGTGCGTGGAGGATTGTTAACCGTATAGGTTGCCTGGGTTGAGCCTGTACTGGGTCGGGCAGTCGCTGCCGTCTATGTACGCGTAGTCCTTAACCCACTGGATTAGGGTAGGATCGGAGTTGCTACTAAGCGTCGTCCTCCACGGCTTGAACAGGGCCGAGCCGTACTCGGCCACACCATAGTCCCTGAACAGGGCCTGCCCCTCGTCGGAGGCGAGATAATTTATCAGCGCCATGGATGCCTCGTACATCCCCCTGGTGTTCTTCGCCGGGTTGCAGGCTATCGCGCTGTACACGTTCAGCGTGTCCTTGCCGGCGTCCACGACCTTCACAAGCTGAATGTTCCCGCTCTTCGAGTTCTTCAGGAAGCTAGCCACATCTGTGATCGTGTAGGCGTTCTTCTGGTTTGCGAGCTGCAGCGTAGCCGTCATGCCCGCGCCGGCCTCAAGGTACCAAGGGTTGTCAGTCCCCTCTATCTTCTGGGCCTTCAGCAGGGTCAGGTTGAACCCCGCGAGCTTCCAAAGAGCCTTCTCCTTCGAGTGGGTGCCCGAGCCGTCCCCCCTCGAGACCCAGATCGCGTTTCCCTTCGGCCCCTCGGCGGCTATCTTTTGAAGGGCCTCGAGGGGGCCAAGGCCGGTAACATTCGCTGGGTCGGCCGTCGGCCCGACGAATATGAAGAAGTTGTAGGCGATTATCACCCTGTTTACCCCGTAGCCGTCTGTCAGGAACGTCTTCTCCTGCGCCGGGTCGTGCACCAGGACCATATCGGCGTCCCCGTTCTTAGCCGTCTGTATGGCCAGGGCGGTCCCCTGGCTGATGAAGCTCACATTGTACTGCGGATACTTCGCCTCGAAATTCGTCGCGAGCACGTCCAGGAATCCGGTCTCGTACAGACTCGTCGTCGTAGAGACTATGAGTCTCGAAACGGGTGGTGGGCGGGTCAGGTACCAGCCCGCCCCTACGCCGGCCACCAGCACGATGGCCAACATGATGACCATGGTTCTCTGCTTCATTTCCATTATCCTCCTCGCCTTAACACAATTCGATATGTTTAGATATACCATTCGTATAAGTTTTGGGATGGAATCGAGGAGTTATACCTCAGAAGGCATAACCATTTTCTACTTAAGAGACAGGTAAGGTTGGGCGGACGGATGAGCAGGCCTCGCGAGCTCCTGATGGACCCGTACGGGAGGGTCGTCAACAGCCTCAGGATCAGCGTCACCCAGAGGTGCAACTTCGACTGCTTCTTCTGCCACCGGGAGGGCGAGCACGGCCCAAACGGCGAGATGACGCCCGAGGAGATCGGGGAGATCGTATCGGTCGCCGCGGGGCTCGGCGTCAACAAGGTGAAGATCACCGGCGGGGAGCCCCTGGAGCGCCCCGACATAGTCGACATCGTCAAGAGGGTCGCGCCCCACGTCTCAGAGGTGTCTATGACGACGAACGCCTCCGGGCTCGACGTCAAGGCGGGCGCCCTCAAGGCGGCGGGGCTGAGGCGGGTCAACGTCAGCCTCCACAGCCTCA
>CAZYUK010000241.1:0-2596 GCA_964650675.1 uncultured Candidatus Bathyarchaeia archaeon | reverse complement strand
CCTGAAGGGAAATTGAACACCGATGCAGACATCCTCCCCGCCGCCATCGTAGCTCGGTAAGAGGAAATCAATGAAGGCCGTGCAATGAGCTACCCCGTGCAGAACGTCGGCCTCACTTCCCTTCATGTCGACCTGCAGGATGATGCTAAACGACTGTTTCGCGTCGGAGAATCGCGCAAGCTGCTCCGAGCTGAAGGCCAGGAGGCCGAAGGGCGCCTTCCACCCCTCGACCTGAAAGGTGTTCGCCTCGTAGAGCCTCTCCCCGCCGAGGAAGGTCAGGAAGCCGCCGGCCAGCAGCGGGAAGAGGACGACTGCGGACTTCAGCGCAAGAGACATGGATTTGGGGATCAGGTACCGTTCCCTCGAACTTAGAGCGGCCCGAATGGATTTAAAAATTGGTAGCTACGGCCGATGCTGGGGGGAGTCGGTGCCTTTCCGCCGCCTCGAACCTGATCCGGGCTGAAATTCAGCCATCGGTGAGACGCTTTTCCTCATGATGATCTCAGAGTGGCCCCTCACAACGTAGTCCCTGAGCTCGCCGACCGCCTCGTACCCGAGCCCCTCGTAGAACCCCCGGGCACGCTCGTTGAATGATGAGACGCAGAGGAACACGTTGGGGTGCTCCGAGAAAATCCGCTTCTCCAGGAACCCCATCAGCGTCTTACCGACCCCCCTCCCCTGCCACCCAGGCCTGACGAGTATGCTTTTGACGTAGCCCGCGAGGGGTCCCCTGAGCTGGGTTATTGCGAAGCCGACGAGCTCGCCGCCGGCCCTGGCGACATACACCTCACTGAGGGGGTCGCTAAGAATCCCCAGCGACTCCTCATAGCCCCTCCTCAACGTGACCCAAGGCTCCATCGATGACATCAGCCCCGCGCACACACGGAGCTCCTCTGGCGACATCGTAGGCTCGATGACGAGGTCCATAGACTCCCCAGACCTGACCGGTGGGGCGGACGCGATATAAGACTACCCAGAGGCGTGGCCTCAGGGGAATGTGGAAGAGCTTATATGGTCGCCGGCTTCCTGAATAGGAATTCGCTGGGGGCGAGGCTTGTCCAGGAGGATATACTCCGGCACAGTGCTGGTTCTGGGCGCCGTCCAGCTGATAGAGTCGATAGCGGTGGGGCTGCCCCTCAGCTTCTTCCCCAACTACGCCATGGGCCTCGGCGCCACGGTGGCCAGCATCGGCGTGTTCACCAGCAGCTTCATGCTCAGCTCGGCGATCATGGCGCCCCGCATGGGAAACCTCTCAGACAGGTACGGCCGCAAACGCATAATGCTCCTGGGGATCATCGGCGACATAATATTCGGCTTCGCCACAGGCCTCGTCCCCAGCTGGGAGTGGCTGCTCGCCGTGAGGCTCATCAACGGCGCCGTGTCAGGCGCGGCGATGCTCTCCGCCGAGGCGCTGCTCATGGACTCCGTCGAGCCGGACGTGAGGGGAGAGGCTAGCGGCTTCATCATGTCGAGCGCGATGATCGGCAGGAACATTGGGCCACTGCTTGGCGGCGTCATCCAGTGGCAGTTCAACACCACGTTCGGCCTCAGCCTCATCGACAGCTACAGGATCCCATACTTCGTGGACGCGGGGTTCGCGGTCCTGGCCTTCGCCATGGTCTACGCCTTCGTCAGGGAGCCCTTCACGGCCGCCCACCGCGAGGCTTACAGCAGGAGGGAGGAGGACGGCTTCGAGCTGACCGGCTCGATAAAGGTGCTGCTCGTCAACGGGTTCATCTCGGGCATAGGGGTCGGCTTCACCATGCCCATCATGGTCCTCTTCTACAACGATAAGTTCGGCATGAACGCGGTGGAGATAGGCCTAATCCTCAGCATCAGTGGCTTCGTAGGGCTCGCGGCGAGCTGGATAGCCGGCAGGGTCGCTGACAGGATGGGCAGGAAGCCCCTCATCGCCCTCGGAAGCTACCTGAGCCAGCTCTTCGCCTTCATCCTCCCTTTCACGGGGGACCCGACTCAGGCAGGCGTCGCCATGAGCGCCAGGAGCATGGGCTTCAACATCAACTTCCCCGCCTTCCAGGCGCTCAGGGCCGACGTCGTGCCGCCGAGGTTCAGGGGCAGGGCGTTCGGCCTATTCATCTCCGCCTTCACCGCTGGTGACGTGGTCGGCCCCATCGTCAGCACATGGCTCTACGACATCTACAGGCTCCAGACCGTCAACCTCGCAGGCCTCGCCATCCCGGGCCTCGGCATACCGTTCTTCGTGAACGGCACCCTGGGCGTGATAGGGACCACGATGGTGATGCTTTTCGTCCGGGAGCCCAGGCCCGAGGAGAGGTCGAGGAGGATCGACATAGAGCCGATGGAAGAGACATGATCCCTGGAGCCGATAGCTAGCTCCTCCTCTTGAAGAGGAGCCACTCCTTCTCCCCGGCCCTCCTGAACCTTATCAGCTCATACTGCCCGCTGAGCCGCCCGCCGTTTATCACGACCTCTATCTTGTCCTCTGTCCACTTCAGAGCCTCGTATGTGCCCCTGTCCCATATCTTCACCGTGCCGGCGCCGTACTCGCCCTCCGGGATGGTGCCCTCGAAGCCGGCGTAGGCGAGGGGGTGGTCCTCCACCTGGACGGCGAGCC
>CAZYUK010000240.1:0-2598 GCA_964650675.1 uncultured Candidatus Bathyarchaeia archaeon | reverse complement strand
GAGCGGGAATTGAAAGACTATTCTCAACCACATGCCCCTTACTGAGTCGTCAGATCCTCAGCGACGTCTAATCGCGAGGGTGAGAGATTACGTAAATGATAAAGGCTGAGACGTGTTTGGATTCTTGATGCTCATGGCATCGAAGCTCGACAAGGGGAAGAGGGTCACCATAGACCTGGACGAGGTGATAGTGAGGTCCGACGCCTCCAAGACCACGATGAGGGAGTTCGTCAAGGAGATGCTCTACTACAACCCCGAGTTCACCGTAGAGACCAGCCCGGGCGGGGAGACCTGGTACCTGAGGAAGAAGAAGGCATAGAGGCTCCACAGTAGATTCATCAAAAGGTTCATACAGCCCTCATCCAGTATCCGTAGGCGGTGACCACCGGATGTCCAAGAAGCCCAGGGAGATAGCCGAGGTGGTCTGCGAGTCCGGCGGGGCTAAGGCGGAGCTTCCACTCGGCAGGATGCTCATCCTCGCGCTCCTCGCCGGCGCCTACATATCCTTCGGCAGCCACCTCGCCACAGTCGTCACCCAGGACTCTCAGCAGATCTTCGGGGCCGGCATCACGAGCCTACTCATGGGCAGCGCCTTCCCGGTGGGGCTGATGCTCGTCGTCATAGGCGGCGCCGAGCTCTTCACCGGGAACAGCCTGCTGGCCCTCTCCTGCCTCTCCGGGAAGGTGGGGCTCACCAAGCTTCTCAGGAACTGGGCGGTCGTCTACGTGGGCAACCTCCTCGGCGCCCTCGTAGTCGTCGGCCTCGTTTATGCCGGCGGATTGTACGGGCTGAACGGCGGCCAACTCGGCCTCAGGGAGGTCACGATAGCCAACGCGAAGGTGAACATCCCGTTCGCGGAGGCGTTCTTCAGGGGCATCCTGTGCAACTGGCTCGTATGCCTCGCCGTATGGATAGCCACCTCGTCGACGGACACCGTAGGCAAGATATTCGCCTGCTTCTTCCCCATCATGGCGTTCGTGACCTCGAGCTTCGAGCACAGCGTCGCCAACATGTTCTTCATCCCCATCGGCATCCTGGCGAAGGGGGTCCCCGCGATAGCCTCGAAGACCACCCTGGATCTGGCGAACCTGACCTGGGAGGGGTTCTTCGCCAGGAACCTGCTGCCCGTCACCCTTGGGAACATCGTGGGCGGCGCCTTCTTCGTCGCGACGCTGTACTGGTACGTGTACCTAAGGAAGTGAGTCTCAGCGGCCGGGCAGCCAGGCCTTCACTATCATGACCATGAGCACGGCCGTGATGAAGAGGGTGAATATGTTGAAGATGTTAAGGATGTCCGGGTCAGGGAACCCTTCCAGCTGCCTCCGGATGAGGACGGTCAAGGCTAGGCCTATCAGGGCCATGACCGTCGTCCTCACGCGCCGGAACAGCTCCATCGATCAGCGGGTAGGCACAACGCTGATTTAAACTGTGACCCAATGTGGAAAGGTTATTACAGCTGGGTGCCAGGTGCTTCTCGATGAGCATGAGGTACCATGTCAGGCGCAAGGACAAGGAGATTGTCGACAGGGAGGCCATGAAGAAGGTCCTGAGATCGACTAAATACGTCACCATCGCGATGTGCAGGGACGGCGAACCCTACCTGGTGTCTCTGAGCCACGTATACGACGAGGGGGAGGCATGCCTCTACTTCCACTGCGCACGGAAGGGCAAGAAGCTGGACATCCTCCGCGCCAACCCCAGGGTCTGGGGGCAGGCGCTCATCGACCGCGGCTACCACGAGGGGGAGTGTAGCCACCTTTACGCCTCGGTTATGTTCGATGGCGTGGTTGACTTCATCGAGGATGTCAAGGAGAAGAGGAGGGTTATGAAGAGGATGATAAGGTTCCAGGACAGCAACCCGGAGCCGCTCCTGGCAAGGCTAACGAAGGCAGAAGCCCTGAGGAACACGGTCGTGGGCCGCATCAGGATGGGGGAGATGACGGGGAAGAAGTCGGCAGAGGTCGAACTCTGAGCGGCGCTCAATTAGCAATATAAGACACCGCGCTCTTCTAAGTGTTAACCTGACGACAGGAGAGTTGATTTGAATGGTTTACTGTAAGAAGTGTGGCGCCGAGCTCAGGGAGGGGTCTGCCTTCTGCCACGTCTGCGGGACGCCGGTCGAGGCTCCCCAGGCGACGCCGGCCGAGGCGAAGCCAGTCGCTCCGGGCGCCGAGCAGGCACCTCGGATGCCGAGCCGGGGCTACATCGACCTCGCGGGCTGGGGCGACAGGATAATCGCCTACATCATAGACGCCGTGATAGTTGGCGTTGTGGCCGGCGTGATAAACATGCTGATCCTGCTGCCGAGTTACTTCTGGGCGCAGATGATGGGTTACCCTGCCCTGAGGTGGGTGCCCTGGATGGACATCGGCCCGAGCAACCTCATCTTCTTCATCTACTTCCTCGTCATGGACCTCAGCTTCGGCCAGAGCGTGGGCAAGATGGTTATGGGGATCAGGGTGACGAACCTCGACGGCGGGCAGATAAGCCTGGGACAGGCGGCGCTAGAGGTCTTCGGAAAGGCCTTCCTGCTCCCCCTCGACGTCATCATAGGCTGGCTCTTCCTCGGGGGGAAGTCGCAGAGGCTCTTCACATTCC
>CAZYUK010000239.1:0-2616 GCA_964650675.1 uncultured Candidatus Bathyarchaeia archaeon | reverse complement strand
CTCTCACATAAGCGGCGCAGCGATAAAGATCGCCAATATCTTCGCGAAGCGCCCACTGAGAGGCAACTACGAGGAGATAGCTGACTACATCATGAACAGGGTTGGGGCTGTGGGAGTCGCGTGGGGTGCCATGTCTCAGAAGGCGGCATCAATAGCGGCAGGATGCTGGAGGCTGGGCATACCTGTCGTGGTGGGGCCACATGGTGCTAAATATAGGCGTATGCTTCTCGGGCGCAAGGAGAGGGAGGAGGACTGGAAGGTCTTCAACGCGAGGGATGGGCAGGAGGTCTATATCGGCCCCGTGCCCGAGCACCTCTTCTACGCGGCTGAGACCGTCGAGGAGGCGATCGTCATGACCTCGAAGCTGGCGATGCGGCCAAACGACACGAACAAGGGGAGGGCGGTCAAGCTGAGCCATTACATAGACCTTCATCAGCGTTACTTCGGTTCGACGCCCGAGGACCTCCAACTCTATGTCAGAAGGTTACAAGACATACCATTCACGATGAAGGACGAGATCACGAAGATCCTACAGGACAGCGGGTGGGTCGAGGACAAGATAGCGTCGCCTGACCCGACCCTGCTGGACAGGCTTGTTAGGAGGCGGCAATGATGTCTGGCAAGATGATCCTCGGTCAGACGGCCGAGATACCGGGTCCAAAGAAAGCTATTATACTTCCCAGCGCCGAGGTGGCTGCGACGATGATAAAGAAGGCAAAGAGGCCTCTCCTCGTCGTTGGTTCGGAAGCCAATAAGATCGCTACTAAGGACGGAGACCTCGTCGATTCGGCTATCAGAGTCATGAAGAACCGCAAGATCACCATCGTCGCTACCGCTCACCTCGCTATGGAGTTCAGAAAGCGGAAGGTCAAGCAGATATTTAGCATGCCTTTAATGAATCTGGGAGACCGCCTGAGAGACCCCCAATGGAAGGGCCTCGACGGTAAGGGACGATATGATCTCGCCGTCTTCACAGGTTTACCCTATTATTTTGAGTGACTTGTCTTGTCAGGTCTCAAGAATTTCGCGTGGGACCTGAAGACGATCTCCCTAGACAGGACATATCAGCCTAATGCGAGCTGGTCTATGGGTTTGATGGTCGAGAAGGAGTGGAAAGAGGTTATGGATAAGATAGTGTCATCTCTTGAGGAGGGAAGCTAGGATGTCAATGTTCGAGGATATCCCCGTCGGCGTCGGCATCATCTACGAGGGCGAGCGTATTAGGGGCAAGGAGATGCAGGTCGAGCTCGGGGGTCCACGTGAACCATATAAGTTCGAACTCGTGCAGGCAAGGAAGCTAGACGAGATCAAGGATGGCAGCATCAAGATCATCGGAAAGGATCTATCTCAGCTTGATGTAGGGCAGAACTATTCCTTCGGCATGCTCATCGAGGTCGCCGGCAAGGAGATCGAGAAGGACCTGGAGGGCGTCATAGAGCGACGCATCCACGAGTACGCCAACTTCATCGAGGGGTTCATGCACCTCAACCAGCGCTACGATATCCAGATCAGGCTCAGCAAGAAGTCTTACGAGAAGGGCTTCAACAGCCTCAACCTCCTCGGAGAAGTCCTGAAACGTCTCTACAAGAGCGAGATGCCGTTCATAGAGAAGATCCAGATAACCTTCATGACCGATCCCACCGCGGTGAAGGAGTGGTACGAGAAGGCGATGAAGATCTACGACGCCCGCGATGCAAGGGCGAGGGGGATGAAGGATGACGATGTCGACGTCTTCTACGGCTGCAGCCTCTGCCAATCCTTCGCGCCGACGCATCTATGCGTCATAACGCCCCAGCGCTACGCCAACTGCGGCGCCATAAGTTGGTTCGACGGCAGGGCGACGGCTAAGATTGACCCGAAGGGGCCGGTCTTCGAGATACCTAAGGGTGAGAAGATAGACGACCTGAAGGGGGAGTACAAAGAAGTTAACAGGGTCATCAGGGAGAAAAGCCTAGGCGAGATAGAGAGGGTCACCCTCTACACAGCCTTCGGCTACCCTCACACGAGCTGCGGCTGCTTCGAGGGCGTAGCATTCTACATACCCGAGGTTGACGGATTTGGGGTCGTCCACAGAAATTACAAGGGTGACACCGTGAACGGCCTATCCTTCGTCACCATCTCCGACCTCACGGCGGGTGGAAGGCAGGTCGACGGCTTCCATGGTCTATCAATCGAATACATGAGGAGCCCCAGGTTCCTGCAGGCCGATGGTGGCTGGGATAGGGTCGTCTGGATGCCGTCCGAGGTCCGTGAGAGAATCAAGGAGTTTTTACCCCCGGAAATAATTCCGAAGATCCCGACTGAGAACGATGTGAAGAACCTCGACGAGCTGAAGGAGTTTCTGAAGCAGAAGGATCACCCCATCGTGAAGAGGTGGGTGGAAGCCCCTTCAGCCGAAGCCGGGAAGGGTGAAGAGATAACCGTCTCAACGCTTGAGATGCCGGCTGAGATGATGCCTATGCAGGGTATCTCCTCAGGCTTCGGCTTCAAGATCATCCTGAAGAACGCCAAGATCAAGGCCGAGAAGATGATCATAAAGGCCGAGAAGAGGTGACCAAGCTGATCAAGAAAGAGAAGAAGGAGACGCTGCCCATCAGCCTCGATATCCTAGAGGCT
>CAZYUK010000238.1:0-2629 GCA_964650675.1 uncultured Candidatus Bathyarchaeia archaeon | reverse complement strand
TCAGGACCTTCTACGACCTCATGTACTACATGGAGAGGAACAATAGACCGGGCGACAAAGTCAAGTTCACGATCATACGCGGGGGCAACACGATCCAGGTGGACGTGACCCTGGGGACGAGGCCGGCGCCGTAGCCTAGAAACGCGGCTTCCTAATCAGCCTGTTTATCGTCTCATCGTCGTAGCTCAGGAGCCTCCCAAACCGCATGGTGGCCTCCGTCTCCACGGCGTAGCCGACCCTCGACTTCAGGTCCTTCAGCGCATCGTACTCCCTCAGGACGCCCTCGTCGTGGGCGAAGAGTACGACGATCTTCCCCCTGGTGTACTCCGGGTTGAACAGTCTCGTCGTCAGGAAGTCCCCGTCAGCCTTCACGAGGACGCCGTACTCCTCGGCAATCAGCCTCGTCGGCTCCTTGAGCTCCCTGTGCTCCTCCTCGGTCAGAGGCGGGCTGAGGGCGAGCCTCTTGCACCCCGATGCCACCACCTCGATGAAGGCGTAGTTCATCCCGAGGTAGTATGAGTCGAGGTCGAAGTCCTTGAGGTGCTTCCCGAATCTGTGCTCCTCCATGTGAAACACCCTAAAAAGTATGATGTGAGAGCCAATAAAACGGCTACCGGATATAAGGCTGCTGGGAAGGATGGTGGGCTAGACGGTGCCTAGTACTCTCATCATCATGAGGGCTGTTGCCTTTGTGCAGTCGATTATCTCGTCTATTGAGGCGTTCTCGTCCTGCCTGTGCCCGTTGCAGTAGGGGCCGCCGACGCCGAAGTTGACGCATGGCATCCCGCCGTCTACGACCTGGTAGTTCATGTCGGTGCTCGCCAGGGTGCCCGTGAAGGGGAGCTTCCTCCCGACGACCTCTGCAATGATCGCCTGAGCCTTAAGGGCGTAGGGGTCAGTCGCCGGGACCACGTAGCCCTCACGGGCGTTGATCACCTCGACGTCGTATCTGAGGTCGGCGTCGGTCGCCTTCACCTCCTCTATGACAGAGATGAACTCCTTCTTCACCTCGTCGAATGTCTCTCCAGGCACCATGCCTCTGAGCGTCTCCTCCTCGCATAGGTCGGGAACCGTCGCGCCCTGTACACCGCCCCTTATGGTGCCTATGTTGAGCATCGCCGTGAGGCTGCTCACCCCGACCTTCCTCAGGTCCTCCGGGAGCTCTATGCCCGGGACGGGTACCTGCCTCTTCAGCAGCACGTTCCTCCAGTAGTCGTTTAGGGCGACGTTGATCTTCGACATCTTCTCGATGGCGTTAACGCCGAGGATGGGGATCTGGCCATGATAGGATTTCCCGTGGGTCCTGACCAGGAACCTCGTCCTGCCCTGGGCGGCGAGGCCGATGCCGTTGAGCCCACCGTCCAGCTGGATGCCGTAGTCCGCCTTCACTATCCCCTCCCTGATAAGGTAGCCGAGGCCGGCCACGCCGCCTATCTCCTCATCGCAGTTTCCCGTCAGGATAAGGTTCCCCTTGAGCTTGACGCCGGCCTCAAGGATCGCCTGGAGGGCGTAGGTCATCACGGTCGCCTCCCCCTTGTCGTCTGAGACGCCGCGTCCCCAGATGTAGCCGCCCCCCTTGTCGTAGGGGCTCTTGCTGTAGGTCGTCATCTTCGTCACCTCTCCCCCCAGCGGGTCCTTGGTCCACCCCTCCTTCTGGATGGCCGCGGTGTCTATGTGTGTGCTGATGTGGAGCGTCGGCCCCTTCCCTGATCCCTTGAGCATGGCGACGACGTTGCTCCTCGGCCCCTCTAGGCCCATCAGCCTCGCCCCAGAGAGCTCCATGTACTTCTCCGTCGCCTCGTGGATGGTGACCTCGCAGCCGAGGCCGCCCAGCTTCTCCGCCATCAGGCTGCAGACCTTGTCGTAGTCGTGTCCTGGCGGTGTCTGCGTGTCGACCCTGACGAATTCCTGGAGGTGGCGTACCATCTGGTCCCTGTTTTCCTCGATGATCTCGAACACCCTCCCCTCAGGTTTCTCCATGAAAATTCTCTCCTGCCCTATTCTGAGGTGAGTGGTGTCTAAGAGCTTTGGGCTGCCCGGTCACATCGGGATGCTGTGGTTCTTCCTCCCCCTGAAGGAGCTGAGGGTGCTGTATCCCGCCCTCCTGAGTTGCTCCACGGCCTCCACGAGCCTGTAGCCGAGCTGGCTGGGCGTGTGGCTGTCGCTGCCGACCGTGACGGTCCTGACCCCAGCCTTGTACGCGGCGTCGAGGAATTGCTGGAGGGGGAAGCTGCCGCCGACCCCGTGCCTGTAGCCGGAGGTATTCACCTCTATCCCCACGCCGTGGCTTACCAGCGAGTCGAGGCAGTCGTGGACGACTGAGCCGAAGTCGTCCCAGCCGACCGGCTGCCTGAAGATGTGGATGTACTTCCTCCAGTAGTCTGGGTGGGCCATGACGTCGAAGAGGCCGCTCTCGATCGCCCTCCTCCAGACCGTGTAGTACTCGTCCGCGCCCTCTGAGATGGGCCTCCCGGCGAAGAACTCCTCCACCTGCCTCCGGGAGCCTATGTCGACGCCGTTGACGTAATGGGTGCTGCCGAGGACGATGTCGAGGCTGTGCTCGCCGAGTATCCTCTCGAGCCTCCGCTCCTCCTGGGGGAAATAGTCGACCTCGAGGCCTGCGAGGAGC
>CAZYUK010000237.1:0-2633 GCA_964650675.1 uncultured Candidatus Bathyarchaeia archaeon | reverse complement strand
GGCCACCACCCTGCACAGCTCGACGAGCTCGCCGGTCTCCGCGTACCTCCCTGGCGGGTAGACGAGGCCGGAGGATAGGCCGAAGGCGCCGCCGCTCATCGCCTCGTCGACGAGCCCCTTCATCTCCTCGAGCTCGTCCCGCGTGGGCGCCCTCGCCTCCATGTCCATGACGCACTGCCTAACCGTCCCGTGGCCCACGAGGGATGCTACGTTCACCGCGACGCCCTTCCCGAGCCTCTCGAGGTACCCCGCGAACGTGCCCCAGTCGGCCTCGACGCCGTACCGCTCGGCCTCCTGCTCCTTGCCGTGGAGGGGGGCGGCCGATCCCCCGCAGTTCCCCACGACCTCCGTCGTCACCCCCTGTCTGACCTTGCTCTCCGCCCTCAGGTTCGCCAGGAGGGTGATGTCAGAGTGGCTGTGTATGTCGATGAAGCCCGGAGAGACCACGAGGCCGGACGCGTCTATCCCGTGTGCGCCTTCTTCAGGGTCGATCCGCCCGACCTCGACGATCCTCCCGTCTCTTATCCTCAGGTCGGCTCCGAAAGCCGGGCGCCCAGAGCCGTCGACGATGAGGCCGCCGTAGATCACCAAATCATGTGACATGGAATGCTACCCCTAGAATGGTTGCTCAGGGTCCTCATAATTTTTTAGAGGCGTCCACAGTACTCATGAAGTAGAATACCCGGGGAACTGCCACAGCTGCGTTAAAAGGTGTTCTGCCTGCGACATCCGTGTCGCAAGATATATAAACGCACCAATGATGAAGGTAGACGCTGATGAGAAGATGAGCCTGTTCAGGTCGCGGCTTGCCAAGGAGTTCGACGACAGGACGGCGAGGTTCCACACCAGCGTCGTCGAGGATCTCCGCATCTTCGCGGACGACGTCAACTGCACCGTCGCCCACGACATCATGCTCCACGAGCAGGGGGTCATACCACTCAGGGAGCTGAAGCTCATACTCGGCGCCCTCGAGGCGATAAGGCAGCAGTGGAGGAAGGGCGAGGCGGTAGTGGGACCCGAGTTCGAGGATATTCACGAGTACATTGAGACCAAGGTCATCGAGCGGATAGGAATCGAGGCCGGCGGCATGATGCACACGGGCCGGAGCCGCAACGACCAGGTCGTAACAGACATCAGGCTCAGGCTCAGGGATGAGCTCCTGACGATAGACGGCGAAGTCTTGGACCTGGTGGAGGCGCTCCAGGCCAGGGCGGCTGAGAACGCCGAGACTCTGATGATCCTCTACACCCACGGCCAGCACGCCCAGGTGGGGACGATGGGGGCGTATCTCTCGAGCTACGCCGACGCATTCATGAGGGACAACGAGAGGCTGACCGAGTGCTACGGGAGGGTGAACATGAACCCCCTCGGCGCCGGCCCCGTCGGAGGCACGAGCATCCCCGTGGACAGGAACCGCACGACGGAGCTCCTCGGCTTCGACTCGATAGCCGAGAACAGCATAGACGCCACCAGCGGCAGGGACTGGGCCGTCGAGGCGGCGGCAGCCTGCGCAATCCTGATGGGGAACCTGAGCAGGGTCGCCGCAGACCTGCTCGAGTGGAGCGCAGTCGAGTACGGATACGTCGAGCTCGCCGACGAGTACTCCTCGAGCAGCAGCATAATGCCTCAGAAGAAGAATCCGAGCACCCTCGAGCTGCTCAGGGGGAAGAGCGGAGAATCCTATGGCGCACTCATCGAACTGATGACGATGGTGAAGGGCGTCCCCTCAGGCTACCACCAGGACCTCCAGCAGACAAAGCTCGCGCTCTGGAGGGCGCTCGACGTCGTCGAGACAAGCCTGGACGTGATGACAGGCATAGTGAAGACCATGAAGGTGAGGCCCGAGAGGCTGATGAGGCAGGTCGAGGGGAGCTTCACCATGGCCGTCGAGGTGGCCGAGGCGCTCGCCCAGGACGCCGGCCTCAGCTTCCGCGAGGCGTACAAGGTAACGGCCGACCTCGTCACCAAGACCGTGGACAGGGGGGCGACGCTCGGCGAACTCAAGCCAGGCGACTTCGAAGCCTCCGCCGAGAGGTTGTTCAAGAAGAAGGTCACCGTAACCCAGGACTGGATAGACAGGACGACGGATCCGAAACAAAGCCTGATGAGGCGGAAATCGATCGGCAGCCCCCACCCGGACGAGGTCAGGAGGATGGTGAGGGAGCACGGCGCCGCCCTCAAGAAGGCTCGCGCCGAGCTGGCCACGAGGCGTAGGAGGGTGGAGTCAGCGATGAAGGCCCTCAGCAGGACCGCCGAAGGCTACCTGAAGAAATAGCCCGGAAAAGGAGACTATTTTTAAACGACGTCCCCACCTCTTCAATACTTGACGGCCTCTTGGACAGGAAGTGGGTCTACATCACGTTCTTCGCCATCATCGGCGGCCTACTGGCGGCTGAGTTCCTCAGCACCGTCCTCTGGCCTATATTCGACTACAATCCGACGGAGCTGACGGGACTGGAGGTCGGGGCAACCTACATATACAGGTACGTGAAGGACGGCGAGGATGTCGGCTCCTACGAGTATGTCGTCGAGGGGATGGAGGTGGCCCAAGGGACCGTGACCTACAGCGTCAGGTCCAGGACGAACATCTCCTACCAGGACAAGGATTTCTACCTGGAATCCCTGCTCCTGTC
>CAZYUK010000236.1:0-2634 GCA_964650675.1 uncultured Candidatus Bathyarchaeia archaeon | reverse complement strand
TGGTCGGCGGGTCCGCGACGTTCAGCACCGCGACCTCGCCGAGCCCGATCCGGTACATTGGCTTGTAGCGTTCAGGCGTCGCCCCCCTCAGCCCCTTCATGCCGTCGACGATGGCGTCCCTCGTGAGGTCCGGGAAGATGAGGACGTCGACGAGCTCTGATAGCTTCCCCTGCCTCACTTCCTGGGGCGTCAGTGAGAGGTAGTCGAAGCCGTACTCCTCAAGGACCATCCTGAGCCAGCCCTCGTCGGCGTTCGGCAGCCAGGCCTTGTAGACGCCGACCCTCGGTTTGAGCACCTCGAAGGCTACGTCGGGGAGGTCATCGACGCCGTAGAAGTTCACGCCGAGCCTCGACGCCTCCTTCAGAGCCTTGGCGAGTCCCTCGCCCCCCTCGACGACGAAGGCGCCGGGCTTGAACTCCCTGTCCTGAACCTGCTCCCAGTCGGATGTGCGGGACATCCTGAAGCCCTTGGCGAGCAGGAGATTCGCCGCCTTCACCGAGGCGTTCAGCTCCGGGGGGAAAATGTAGAAGGGCTCCGCTTCACCGTGGATCGCCCCGACGGGCTTCTTGGGGTCTTCTACTCGCCTCAGATTGGCTTTGAAGGCGTCCTTCACCTGAACGACCTCGACGCCCATGGCCAATCCCAGCGTGTGTGCCGTCACGTCGTACGGCACCTTCGGCGCGTCGCCTGAGTTCTCCCTCAGGTCTGGGTAGACCTGCCTCTCCAGCATCGTCTTCGCGAACCTGCCGAAGGGCTGGGCGACGAGGACGACCTTCGTCCCGGCGGGGTACTCTACGCCGTCGGCTGTGAAGGGCTCCGATGCCTCGTGGACCTCGACGTCTCCGAGCCTTAGGACCTCGAGAAGCTCGTAGACTGCTCCTGGGTCCCTCTGGGCCTGCGGCAGCAGGAAGGCGTATGCCCCCCCGTCCGGGTTCAGCGCCCTCCTCCCGATCTCGAGGCTGCTCCTGAGCCACCTCTCCCTGTATTTCGCCGCGTTCCTGAGGCATGCTGTCGCAGCCGTCAGCTCGTAGTCGATTATGTCCCTGAGCGTCCACCTGCCGCCCTTCCACGGCATCGGGTGGGTCCACCTACTCTCAAGCGGCTTAAAGCCGCGTTCGCCCTGGAGCTCCTCGACCTTGATGGTGACCGGGGACGCTATGTCGACGCTCGCCGCCTCGGAGAGGATGCGGATGCCGCCGTGGTAGTGCTGGTAGGCCCTGGCGGGGGTCCAGCCGTCGAACTCCCAGCCGACTGTGACGCCCCTCTTCCCTTCGAGGGCGAGGGCGTCAGCCATGCTTATGCCCATGAAGTTGACGCCGCTCTGGAGCACGGGATCGACGTTCGGGTCGATGGGGTCTATGAAGGGCGGCACGTAGAGCCGCGGCCCCTTCTGCCCCATCTGGTGGATATCGTACACGATCTGGGGGTGCCAGACGTTGTGGATCTTCTCCACCGCCATCCTCGTCTCCTTGAGGGTGAACATGAACCAGTCCCGGTTGTTGTCGTGGCCGGCGTACTTGTGGTAAACATAGGGGGGGTTCGTCCCCTCGTATGGTGTGTTGAGGTACTTGTTGTACCAGTCGACGACCATCCTGTTCCCGTCGGGGTTCAGGGACGGGACGAGGAGGAGCACGACGTTGTCGAGGATCTCCTTGACCTCGGGCTTTTCACCTGCGGCGAGGCTGTGGAGGAGCTCCATGGACATCTGGCTGCCGCCGACCTCGGTCGAGTGGATGCTGCAGGTGATGAGGACGACGGTCTTCCCCTGCTGGACGAGCCTCTCAGCCTCCTCCGGTGTCACGCCGGCCGCCTTGTTCAGCCTCGCCTGGATCTCCCTGATCCTGTCGAGGCTCCTGAGGTTCTGGGGCGACGAAACGGTGGCCATTACGAAGGGGTTTCCCTCGGTGGTCTCGCCGAGGTCCTCGACCCTCACCCTGTCCGACGCCGCCGCCACCTTCCTGAAGTATTCGACGATGGCGGGCCAGTCGGCTAGCTTCCTGTCGGTCCCCACCTTGAAGCCGAGGTGCTCCTCGGGCGATGGGATCGTCTTTGTTGACATGTTGTATTACTCCGTCAATCCTCATAATAAAATCAACGTTATTATTTTGTCAACGATACGAAATGTGATTATCGTACGCGCATAGATTTATGTATCATCCATTACGACTGTTCTATGAGGCGATTGAATTGGGTATGCATACCGCTAAGAACAAACCATTGACCAAGAAGGAGAGAGAGGAGAGAAGAAAAAAGCGTAGAGAGAAACAATCGGCGAAATGAACTACTCGCCTTCAAACTCGTGATGATCTCCACACGACTAACTGAACTTCGTCAGACGTAGAATGCGCACGCACGCCAAACCCATGCCCTGACTTTAAACAAACCCTTGGGGTAATCTAGGCGCATGCGATGCCAGATAGGGGGAGGCATCCTCGATCTAGTGCGTTCTTTTCTGATCTATACGGCTCATCGACCTTTTTTAACAGGTTCACGCCCTCTTAGGTTGAGGACATTGACCAAGTTCGACTACACTGGGCTCCTCGAGGATCGGAGGATCAGCGCGGGGGTGAAGGTTGAGAACATGGCGGTCGTCCACCTCGGGCTCCGCCACGCCTCCCAGACGACGATCCCCGC
>CAZYUK010000235.1:0-2664 GCA_964650675.1 uncultured Candidatus Bathyarchaeia archaeon | reverse complement strand
GCCGAAGAGCATGGCCTGAGGATGACTACTCACCTGAGCCAGAGCATGAGGGAGTTCAGGCAGGTGATGAAGCTGTACGGCAAAACACCGCCACAGCACCTCTACAACCTCGGTGTCATGGATGACAGGCTCTCAGGTGCTCACCTCACCTACGCGACAGAGAAGGACATACAGCTCGCTGCCGAGACAGGGATGGCGATACTACACTGCCACGCGGTCGAGAACCCCCTAATGATGTGGGTCGACCGGGGCATCCCCGTTGGCTTCGGCACGGACGACTACTTCCACAACATGAACGACCTGCTCCGAGAGATCAGGGAGGGCCAACTCACGAGGGCGAGACTCGTCGGGGGCGCAGACGGCATGTTCGCGGACAGCCGCAGAACCGCGCGCCCGACCTTCTACGAGCTCCTGGAGAGGGCGACACGTGGGGGAGCCGAGGCTTTGGGCATAGACAAGGATGTGGGAAGCCTCGAGCCAGGCAAGAAGGCCGACGTGATCACATTCAATATGGTCAACCCCTACATCACGCCGACGAGGGAGCCGATGACGAGCATCTTCCTCTACGCCACCCCAGGGGACATAGACAACGTCGTCTGCGACGGCAGATTCCTGAAAAGAGACGGAAGGCTCACGACCATCGACATGAAAAAGGCACTGACAACGGCGCAGGCGACCTGTGACCAGATCATCGAAAGCTTCTTCCAGGAGCATCCTGACCAGAGGCTTCACTGGGAAAAGGCTGTCACCTATTGATCCCTTCGATTAAGCCTCAGGCTTCTCAGGATTCTTGATGAAGAACAGACAGATGATCAGGCCGACCGTGAGGAACACGCTCTGGATGTACCACGGGTAGACGGAGTTGTAGTTGTAGATGTAGCCGCTGATCACGGAGCCTATGGTCATGGGGATGAAGAGCAGGAAGCCACTCGAGTAGCCGACGCCTGTTATGCCGAAGCTGACGCCCTGCCCCACCCCTGCCATCACCCTCCCCCTCATGCCCCGGGGGATGACATCCGCGAGGTAGACCGAGGACGATATCCACAGGAACGAGCTCGCTATCATGAGGACGATCCAGATCGCTGCAACTTGATAGAAGTCCCGCGCCAGCGTGAACAGGAACATCGGCGGTATGGAGAGGAGGAAGGCCATTATCATGCACTTCCTAATCCCTATCCTGTCGATAAGGTTACCCACGACGAGGCTGGACAATGTGTTCACCA
Source organism: uncultured Candidatus Bathyarchaeia archaeon (assembly GCA_964650675.1). GTDB lineage: Archaea > Thermoproteota > Bathyarchaeia > TCS64 > TCS64 > UBA8941. The sequence continues at coordinate 1,441 of CAZYUK010000235.1, read as the reverse complement.
AGCCGCCTATCAGGAGGATCACGCCCCACATGTAGGCCGATATGCCTATGATGTTCTGGGCGTAGACGATCCAGAATGGTATCACGAGGCTGCCGATGAAGGACAGTAGCACAGCCATCCCGATGTACCCTGGCATGTTCGAGATGACCCACTTGAGTGAGGTGAAGACGTTCTTATAGCCCTCAATCAGTATCTTAGGAACCTTCCTACCTATCCTCTCCCCATTGGTGATCGTCTCCTTGAGATACCTCAGCCTGATGAAGGCGACGACGAGACCTATGCAGAATGAAAGTGTGTAGCTCAGGCGCATAGCCGGCTGAAGGGTGTAGACCGCGATGAGGTAGCCGCCTAAATAGGGCGTTATCACGCGGACGGCGTTGGGTATCGAGACCGTGACGGCGTAGATCCTGCCCCTTGCGCCGACGGGTATCGAGTCCGCCATGATAGCGTTCAACGCCGGCATGTAGAAGAGGACCACCTGCTGATAGGCGTAGGCGAAGGCGAGCCACTCCCAGCTGTTGGCGAAGGCAAATACAGCGAAGCTGGTTATGTAGAGGAGGGTTGCCATGCTTACAAGCCTCGCCCTCCCCGCTTTGTCGGCGATATATCCGCCGATTGGGTAAAGGACGCAGGCAGCCATCGTCCCGATAGCGTATACGAAGCCGACAATCTCCGCGGTCCCACCTAGAAAGAGTATGTAGAGTGAGAGGTACGGCCAGGCGAGGGAGTCGGACATGCTCCAGAGGACCCTGCTGACCGTGAGGACGAGGACATTTCCCTTCATGATCGACCTTAGGCTCAGCTGCTCCCCCAAAACCTCACGGTCCTCGGAATTTCATTTAAACCCGAGTGCGGACCATTTAAACGTTCTCATAGGATGCCTACATGGAAAAAGGAGAGATACGAGGTTTTTACCCGTGTCAGATTGACCTATGATAAACTATGACGCCATCCACGATCGTCGTGAGCACCCTGACGTCCTTGATCTCCTCCTCCGGGATGCTGAGGATGTCGCGGTCGATGACGATCATGTCCGCTAGCTTTCCAGGCTCTATGCTCCCCTTAAGATGCTCCTCCTTCGCCAGGTACGCACCATTCCAGGTGTAGACCCTTATCGCGTCCATCACGCCTATCGCCTCCTCCGGCCCTATGACCTGGCCGCTGCTCGACCTCCGAGTGACAGCTGCGTATATCTGGAAGAAGGGGCCGTAGAAGGTGACCGGGCAGTCGCTATTCCCGCCGGCGATGATACCCATCTTTTTCATCGTCCTATGCGGGTGGAGCCACCTGCTCCTCTCGGGGCCGAAGTTCTCGGCGTACTGGTCGCCTATTCCGTACATGTAGCCGATGCTCGAGGATGGCGTGACGCAGAGCTTCTTTATCCTCTTCAGCTGCTTCGGCGTGCAGCAGCTGTTGTGTTCGAGCCTGTGGCGCATGTCGG
>CAZYUK010000234.1:0-2666 GCA_964650675.1 uncultured Candidatus Bathyarchaeia archaeon | reverse complement strand
ATCATTAGGGTTCTGTCGCAGGTGTAGCCGCTCTTCCTGGCCACAATGTCGTTCTCATCGGCGTAGGTCAGCGACGGATGACCCGATCCCCTAACTTTGAATGCCTCGTCGCCTACCCTGAGGGTCAGGGTGATGACGGCTTCAGGGCGCCTCGCAGCCTTCTTGATCTCCGGGCTCAGGTCCGACAGCCCCCTCTCGGCGGACACGGCGACCACGCAGTCCCCTCTGCGGGTGAGGTGGCCCTCTCTCGTGGTCATCACGGTCGTCTCGTGCAACGCGAGGATGTTCCTGTGCCCCCTCGCCTTGAAGGATGCCGTTAACTTCACGGCGGTTCACCCTAGTATCCCGTGCCCCGGGGTAAGGTTTTTATGATGGGTGCCTGAGTTGTAGGCGTTGGGCTGGTAGATCAGTGGTACGATCGCCGCCCTGGCATGGCGGAAGTCGGGGGTTCAAATCCCCCCCAGTCCACCACTTTTATGGGGTAGATATCTTTATAGGGTGTTTCGTGGCTATAATTACCGATTAACATAGCCAATACAAAAGGAATGAGCAAGTGGGCCTATCTCCTGAAGGATGGAGACCTTGATAGGTGGTATCGGGTCACTTCGAGGGGAGGCCGTTTAACCGCCGAGGTCTCCCTTAGGAGGATCGGTAAGGCATGTGAGCTTCTTGGCCTCGATCCGAAGAGAATGGTCGAGACCGCCCAAGGGGATCTCATGGGCTTCGCGGACAAGGTTGACGACATGGTCACCCACCTCGAGGAGGAGGGTCTATCTCCCGGATATGTAGAGGACATCGTTCAGTCCATCAAGTCCTGGTTGAAGCATAACGGCATTGAGCTTACGAGAAGGATCGTCATAAGCAACAGGGGAAGAACGCCTACAATCGACTCTGAACAGATTCCAAGTAAAGAGGAGTTGAGCCGCATCTTCCGCGCCTGTCCTCCGAGGGTTAGGGTTGCTGCGGCTTTCATAGCCCTATCCGACCTCAGGCCACAGGTTCTGGGGGATCACTGGGGACAGGACGGCCTCAAGATCATGGATCTCCCAGAACTTCGCATCGAGGATGGAAGAGTTACTTTTGGGGTCATCCCCGCTATAGTCAAAGTGAGGGCGAACCTTTCAAAGGCAAGGCATGCCTACTTCAGCTTTCTACCGGAGGAGGGCTGCACCTACCTGGCCGAGTACCTAGAGTCCCGGATCAGGGAGGGGGAGGAGATCACGCCGGAAAGCCCGGTCATCGGCCACATCATGCGGGAGAGGGAGGTGAACCCGTTCATCAGGACGGTGAAGCTGGGGGACGTGATCCGGCAGGCGATGAGGAAGGCCGGGATCAGGAAGCGCCCCTACGTGTTACGGTGCTACGCCGAGACACAGCTCATCATAGCCGAATCCAGGGGAAAGATCAGTCACCCGTACCTCCAGTTTGTGGCTGGGCACAAAGGGGATATTGAATCACGATATAGCACAAATAAGGGGAGGCTCCCGCCGGACATGATTGAGGAGATGAGGAGGGCCTACGGGGAGTGCGAGCCCTTCCTCGGGACGGTGGCGCAGCCCCTGGAGCAGAGCGCCATAGTGAAGGAGGCGAAACTGGAAGCTCTCAAGAGCATAGCGAAGAGCTTACTCGGCATAGACTTACTGGAGGTGAAGGTTGCAAAGGAGAGAGAGCTGCAGAAGGAGCTGAGCGTCGACGATGAGATAGAGCTCTTCGAGAACGAGATAAAGAAGATGAGGGAACAGGAAAAGGACCCTCAGATCATCGTCGGTGAGGAGGAGCTGGAGAACCACCTTGCTGAGGGGTGGGAGTTTGTAAGTGTACTACCATCTCAAAAAATACTAATCAAAAAGGAATACTAAACGACAAACTCCGCTCTCATATAGTTCACATACGTACCTGAAGCCCCGCGCGTAGTCGTAGTTTCCAGGGTTCGGTCGAATCCCTTCACCTTGATTGTTTCAGGGAGGTTCCATCCCATCTATGGATATGTCGTATTTTATGTCTTGGTCGCCTATTCTGATTTTGAGTTGGGGAGCTAGGCTGTACACGATTGGTTTGGCTTCTTCGGGGGGTACGCCTGCAATACTTGATATTGTGTTGAGGCTCAGATAGTAGAACCCCTCGGATCTTAGTTGCTCCATGACTTGTTTTATTTTTTCTTCTTGGGGTTCGGGGCCTACTTGGTATTTTTTTCCTATCAGGGTGATGGCTTCGACTGCTCTCAGGTGGTTCAGGCGTCGATCTATGTTTCCCTCGGATATGCCTGTCAGCCTTATGATCTGGCTACGTTTCAAGCATCCCTCTTTTTTCAGGACTTTGATTATTTTCACGCAGTCAAGCGTAAGCCTTTTAAAGCCTGATCTTTTGAGGGGTGAGCTCTCCAAATAGTACTTTCTGGCGGAGCTTTTCCTCTTGTTTAGCCCCATCCCATGTACCCCTTTCCGTGATCTACCCTCACCACATGTATATAAAATGTCGATAAGATATGGACGAGAACAATACGGGGCGGAGGATCCTCTGGTCCATCCGTGTGACGAGGCATCTCAACGATCTTCTGGACAGGTACATCGAGGTTGACGCTTACCAGACCAAAAGTGAATTCGTACGGACCGCTGTGCGAGACCGCCTTAGAGAGGAGATGGCAAAGATGGGGGTCGAGGTATCTC
>CAZYUK010000233.1:0-2672 GCA_964650675.1 uncultured Candidatus Bathyarchaeia archaeon | reverse complement strand
GACAGGATACAGAGGGTGACCGAGATCACGGAGAAGTCGATGGAGGACGCGCTGGAGATCGCCCGCCCCGAGATAATGGAGGTCGACCTCGCAGGCATGTACAGCTACAGCGTAGCCTACGACGGCGGCAGGATAACCCACTGCAACATAGGCATGGGCGAGAGGAGCGCCTACCCCAACCCGCTGCCGACGACACTCGAAGCCAGGAAGGGGGACCTCATCAGGATGACCCTCGGCGCGGTATTCGACAACTACCAGAGCAACATCTCGAGGACGGCCGTCATAGACAACGCCTCAGCCGAGGCCAAGAAGAGGTGGAAGGCCGTCGTGGACGCCCAGGAGTCAGCCCTCGAGGCCCTGGCGCCGGGCGTCAAGGTGGGTGAAGTATATGACGCCGCCCAGAAGGGGCTGGGGAAGGCAGGGCTGAAGGAGTGCAGCGCCTCCCTCGGCCATGGCCTAGGCATAGAGTGCAACGAGCAGCCCGCCCTCGTCCCCGGCAGCGAGGTGGAGCTCGCGGAGGGTATGGTCCTCAACGTCGACATCCCGTACCTCGACCTCGGCTGGGGTGGCCTGGAGCTGGAGGACACGGCGGTGGTGACGAAGAAGGGATTCAGGCTCCTCACCAACACGGAGAGGACGCTCTACCTCCTCTAAGCGGGCATATCACTCCTTCTTTGCGATCATCAGCACGACCCTGGAGTAGTGGCCGAGGCCCTCCCTCTCGATCTCATCCCCGAAGATGCTCCAAGCCCCCAAAATGGACGCACCCCAACGGTTCTTTTGAGAAATTTGTCAGATAATTCTGGTTTAAGGTGATCTCACGCCGCGTTCTCCATCTGCCGTGGCTGCGCCTAGAGGTTCGCCGTCTCGTTGATCCTGGACTTTATCTCCATGGATCTGGCCTCGAATATTCTCCCCAGCTCTACCGCCTCCTCGGCCCTAGGCTCCTCACTGCGGTCGTCCTTGTACTCGAGCCAGGCGGAGTAGGCCCTCATGTAGACGCGGCCGAACATGGCGCTCGCCACGGAGTCGATGAGCCCCCTGTTCTTGAACTCGGCGAAGACGCCGTAGTTGCTGTTAAGCTTATCCTCCGAGAGCTCGTCGTCTATGACCTTCTCTATTATGCCCCTGAGAGCGGGCTCCATGGTTGCTCAAACATGTCTCCTCCACCAAGACCTTAAATGCTTTATTTCTCAGTCCGAACGGATGCCTGGATCTTCAGCATTCTTTTTATCGTAGGCTAGGAACCTACTCTCAGGTGCTCGCCTTTGGATCCCCTGCTTATCGGCGTCATCGTGGTCGTGGTTGTTGGCATCGTATTGATCCTGATCCTGACCTATAACAAGCTCTTCAGGTTCAGGAACGCCTCCGAGGCTGAGCTTGGCCAGATAAGGGTGGCCATGAAGAAGAGGCTCGACATGATAGAGCAGCTCCTCGGCGCCGTTAAGGGGTACACGAAGTTCGAGAGGGAGGTCATGGAGAAGGTGGCGGAGCTCAGGTCGGCCGTCACGCAGGCTGGGGCGGGCAGGCTCGCCGAGATAGACAAGGAGTCGAGGGGCCTCATGGCGAGCATCGTGGCGATCGCTGAGGCCTACCCTGACCTCAAGGCCTCCGTGACCGTGACCAAGCTGATGGACGCCGTCGTGAGCGTCGAGGACGAGATCGCGAGGCAGAGGTACACCTACAACAACGTGGTCCAGGAGTTCAACACGATGGTAGACACGATCCCGTCCAACGTGGTCGCCGGCATACTCGGCCTGAAGAAGCTAGAGTACCTCCAGTTCGAAGAGGGGGTCGAGAAGGCGCCCGAGATCAAGGGGATCGGGCCGGCTTGAACGAGACGAGGCAAATCGCAACCCTAGTGATCATCACCCTTGCGATGGGAGTCGTCGGGGTCACCGTAGTAGGCTTCATACAGGGCTCAGGGGACCCCACCGGGGTGACCGTGGGCAAATACAATGCAGTGCTGTACTCGAATGGGACGTTATCCGAGACATACGTCTACACCTTCACAGTGACCCAGTACAGGATGCTTTACAGGAATTGGCTGGTACCCCTCACGACACAGCCCCTCGCCACGTCCCACATACAGCTGTTGAGGATCGATAACCCGGCTGGGACGGTAGCCTACGTGAAGGACAGAAACGGCGTCGTCCAGCTTCTTGGGCAGGTCTCAGGCGACATCGCAAGGCTGAAGAGTACGATCTACACCCTCGCCGATCTTAACGAGGCGGGCTGCTATGACCCATACCTCTTCTCGCCGGGCACATACGAGATCGGCTACCTGTTCGACCTATACCCGCCCCTTGAATACGATGGAAACGTTTTGCACCTTAACCTGATGCTCGCCAGCAGCCACATCTCATACAAGAACGTGACCGTCGTCATCGCCGACGCCGACTACGTTACCGACGTGTTCGTTCATCCTCCCTCATACACCGTCGTGAGACGGGGAGGTGACATCGTCATCCAGGGCTCCTCGCCGAAGGACGAGCTCATCGAGGTTGAGCTCCTCATGGACAGGGGCAAGGCGATGATGGGCGGCGTCGAGTCTCAGGTCAGCGGGGTCGTCTCAAAGACTGAGCAGGCGAACAGCTTCTACTCGCTCGAGTATGGAGCAGCCTACTGGTGGGGCGTAGTCACCAAGGGTCTCGTACTAGCCACACCCTTCC
>CAZYUK010000232.1:0-2677 GCA_964650675.1 uncultured Candidatus Bathyarchaeia archaeon | reverse complement strand
TCGGGATGTAGTCCGCGGTGAACCTCGCCCTGCCGAGGCACTTGTCCAGGGCGTCGGCCCTGACCATGCTTCTGCCGACGACGAGGTACTCGTCCCTGCCGAGCAGGTCACCCAGGATCTTGTCGTACTCCACCCCGCTCCCACCGTATGGGATAGAATCTCCTAAGGGATATTTCAAGGCTTCAGCCCTAGGCAGCCGGCGACGATCCTCCACGCTGCCTCTGGATCGCCTGCCTCCAGGCAGAGGACGCTGCCGACCCTTCCCGAGGCGAGGGCGACGACCTCGTCGACCCTCTCGGTCCTGCACAGGAAGATTGCCACGCCCCCCTTGTGCAGGGAGGCGAGGACGGCCCCTGCGCCTCTGCGTAGGCCGAGGCCCCGCGACTCGACGCTGCCATACTCGTCGAGGATTATCATGGTCGAGGCGTCGAGTTCCTCGGCTGCCTCGTGGAGCAGCCTGTTCGCCTCCATGAGGCCCGAAAGGGAGAACACGTAGAGGGGGTTCCCCAGGGCGTCCCATCCCTCCTCAGCGACGGTGCCGCTGAGCCTGACCAGGGGGAGGATGTGACCGCTCTCGACGTCCATGATGTCGTAGCCGACGAGTCGGCCTCCCTCGAAGACGCGTCTGCTGAGGACCCCCATCACCTTGATGCCCCTGGTCCTCGCCCTCTCGGCCAGAGCAGTGGCGGTCGTCGTCTTGCCGGCCCCTATCGCACCGTGGATGATCAGCAGGCAGGGCATCTCAGCTCACACCTCTACTCATGCCTTAATCCTTCAATTTATCTCCGCAGTGGTGGCAGCTCTCCTCGTACCAGGAGATTGGCCGCCCGCAGCTGGGGCACCGCCACCTCGCGTCCTGCTCCCTCAGCCACCCCTCCGCATCGCCGGCCCTGATTCTTGTCAAGGCACCCCTGGGATCCTCGCCCCTCTCGGCGCAGAACCTGTTCAGCCTCTCGGACCTCTCGCATGAGCCATCGTCGAAGGCCGGGCACTCGTGGCAGAACCCGTACCCCTTCTCCTCTAGGCACGCCCTGACTGTGCACCTCCGGCAGTTCAGCCACATCTCGTCGAGGGGGCCGATGCAGCCACGGCACCTGACCTTCTCCTTCGGCGCCTTCTGCCATCCAGCGACGTATTCCAGGAACCCCCCGCCGTCCACCTCGGCCATGTGGATGTAGCAGGCGCCGCAGTAGATGCCGCACCTGCTCAGGAGGCCCTCATCGGGTGAGGATGCCGCCATACACTCGGTCCCTCCGTTCAGGCTCACGCCTCTTCGGCGCCGCAGAAGCGCCTGATGGCCAGCTCCTGGACCTTCGCGGCGTCGAGGACCGACTTGAGGTCGACCCACTCCACCGCGGAGTGCGCCCCCTCACCGCTGGGGCCGAAGGCGACGGCGGGTATCCCCTTCCCCCAGATGATCTGCGTGTCGAGCCATCCTCCGCCGCCGATGAAGGCGGGGGTGAAGCCGAGGAGCTCCTTGCCGCAGTCCCTCAGCGTCCTGCATATCTCCTCGCCCTCCGGGACATCCATCGGGTCGCGGTAAAAGGTGATCTCGTAGCTTCCCCTGAACTTGGGGTTGGCCTCCGCGACGCGCCTCAGGAGGGACTCCATCTCCTCCTCGACGCCCCTCCTCCCCTCGCCTGGTATCAGCCTGCGCTCTATCCGGAGCAGGCACCTGTCAGGGTAGGTGCTGAGCTCCAGGCCGCCCCTGATGACGCCGGAGTGGACGGAGGCCGGGCCGACGGTGGGGTGTCTGCGGCTCAGGTACCCCTTCCCGAGCTCGCCGAGGCCGGTGAGGACGGGACCCATGTTCGTTATGGCGTCGACGCCGTTCTCCCAGTCGCTTCCGTGGGCCGCCAACCCCCTCGACTCGACGTCGACCCAGGCGAAGCCCTTGTGGCAGCGCAGTATCTGCAGGGAGGTCGCCTCCCCTACGACCGCGGCGTCCACCCTCGTCTCCTCCATTAACCCCTCCGTGCCTATGCTCGCGTACTCCTCGTCGCAGACAGCCGCCACCACCAGGTCACCCCTCAGCTCCGCGCCGGAGTCGACGGCCGCCTTGACGGCCGCGAGGCTTGAGACCAGGCCGCCCTTCATGTCGTAGGCGCCTCGGCCGTACATCTTACCCTCCTTCACGACGGGGTTCAGTGGGTCGATCGTCATGTAGTCTATGCCGACCGTGTCGGTGTGGCCGTTGAGCATCAGGCTCCTGCCCCCGCCTGAGCCCCTGAGGACCCCGACGGCGTTGCACCTCCCCGGCTTGACCTCAACGACGCCTGCATCGAGGCCGAGCGACCTCATGTGGCCGGCGAGGTACTCGGCTATCTCCGCCTCCCCCTGGGCGCCCGGGACCAGGCTCGGGTTCACCGAGTTGATCTTCACAAGCTCACCGAGGAGCCTGAGGGCTGCGCCCTCGTCCACCCGCGACTTAAACAACAGACCTCACGCTGGAGACTAGCGCTTGTCGAGGTAAAAAGGGCTGTGGGCGCCCGATCCGGGTGGCTGCAAAGGGTTTTAGCCCCTCAACCTGAGGCTATGGTGATGAGCGTCGAGAAGCTTCTCAGTCTCCTCAGGGGGAGGACGACCGTTCACCTCGTCCGCGGCGCCACGAGGCTGCTGGAGCCGTCGCTCTACCCCTTCAAGGCCGACGAGGTTCCCCTCATGGGCGACCTCGGGC